>USEH01000051.1 GCA_900553675.1 uncultured Ruminococcus sp.
CTCACCTCCAGCCAGGCGGCGAAGAGGTCAACATGGAAAACTTTACGCCGGTCTGCCGGCGTGGTTTTGATGTGTCGATTGCGGGTACCCTTCCGGGTGTCCGCGTTTTTCATTTTATGTCGCGAACCACGAATGGGAGGTGCTTTCGTATCAGCAAACAGGGTCATCAGATCAATGAAGAAATCCGGGACGCTCAAATTCGTCTTATTGATTCCGACGGATCCCAGCTCGGCATTGTTTCATCAAAGGAAGCTCTGCAATTAGCGGCTTCCAAGGACTTAGACCTTGTTAAAATTGCTCCGACAGCTAATCCACCCGTCTGCAAAATCATGGACTACGGCAAGTATTGCTTTGAGCAGACAAAGAGAGAAAAGGAAGCCAGAAAAAATCAGAAAATCGTTGAGATAAAAGAAGTCAGAATGACCTCTAAAATCGACTCAAACGATTTCAACACCAAGGCAAAGCAGGCAATAAGGTTCTTAGAGGACGGCAATAAGGTAAAAGTATCAATAAGGCTTCAGTTCCGCAAGGGCGTTGCGCTTCATTCCGAGCTGAGTGATAAGCTGCTTGAGGAGTTCAAGCAGGCAATTGCTGAATACGGCGTTTTTGATAAGCCCAGCAAGGTCGAGGGCAGAAACATCGTTTTAATGGTTTCTCCCAAGCCGACCAAATAATATCGTAATAAATTAAGGAGGATAAACTAATGGCAAAGATCAAGGTAAAGACTCACTCCGGTACAAAAAAGCGTTTCTCGCTTACAGGAACCGGCAAGGTCAAGTTCCAGCACGCTTATAAGAGACACCGTCTTGTTTCCAAGGATCACAAGGCTAAGAGAATCGCAAGAGGAACCGCTTACGCTTCAAGCGCAAATATCGAAGCACTCAGAAAAACCATCCCTTACAAATAAACCACGGGTGTAATACGTAAGGACTTTCAAGAATCAAATAACGGAGGTAATTAATTATGGCTCGTGTTAAGGGAGCAATGATGACTCGCAAGAGAAGAAACAAAACTCTTAAGCTCGCAAAGGGCTACTGGGGTTCAAAGAGCAAGCACTTTAAGATGGCAAAACAGGCTGTCATGAAGTCCGGCAACTATGCATATATCGGAAGAAAGCAGAAAAAGCGCGAATTCCGTCAGCTGTGGATTGCAAGAATTTCCGCCGCTGCAAAGGCAAACGGAATGAACTATTCCACCCTGATGAACGGTCTTAAAAAAGCTGGAATCACGCTGAACAGAAAGATGCTTTCCGAAATCGCTATCAGCGATCCCGCCGGTTTCACCGCTATCACCGAGAAGGCAAAGGCTGCTCTTAACTGATAAAACTAAAACACGCTCTCAACCGGGCGTGTTTTATTAATATTTTCATCTTAACGGTAAATTGCTATGAATGAAATAACAAGCAGGGAAAACCCATTAATAAAGGAATATATATCGCTGCGGGATAAGAAAAAGTGCCGCTCGGAGCTAAAACGCTTCGTTCTGGAGGGCGCAAGGATAACTCTCGACGCTGTTTCGGAGGGCGTGGAGCTTGTATATGGCTTTATCACCGACGAAGCCGCTAAGAAATATCCCGAAGCTGCGGATAAGCTTGCGGAAGCTATTGGAGACAGACTTTACAGGATTACCGAGCCGCTGGCAGATAAGCTGAGCGACACAAAAGGCTCGCAGGGGATATTCGTATGCGCAAAGGCTCTTGACAAAAATATTATGCCTGATAAAATAAAAGACAGTGCTAAGTTTTTGATTCTCTGCGATTTGCAGGACCCCGGAAACGTCGGAACCATAATAAGAGTGTCCGACGCTGTGGGAATAGCCGGAGTGTACCTTTGCGGCTGCTGCGATATCTATAATCCAAAAACCGTCCGCTCGACCATGGGTTCGATGTTCCGTGTGCCGTTTGAGTGCGGCATGAGCTTTGAAGAGGTCATCGACCTGATGAAGAAACGCGGTGTTATAACCTATGCTTCGGTTATAGACCCAAGCGCGCAGAGCCTTAGGGATACCGAATTTGAGCCGAGCTGCGCGGTAGTTATAGGAAACGAGGGCTCAGGGCTTACGCAGAGCGAGACTGCCCTGTGCGATAAGCGCATAACCATTAAAATGAAGGGAAACATCAACTCCCTCAACGCCGCGTCTGCGGCAGGAATATTCCTTTGGGAGCTGACAAAGCGTTAAAACATGGATTCTGATTTGATTTACTGGCTTTGGCTGACTATAGCATTCGGTCCTGCCAATTCGCGGAAGTGGAACACACTTTCGCATTATGCTTCGGTTAAAGAGGCTTATGAAAGCATAAGCAGCGGAAACCTTAAATTTGTCATGCCGCAGGATATAACAAGCGTTAAAAGCGCAGAGATGGAGCGCGCGCAAAAGCTTGCGGAATACTGTAAAAGCAAGCGCATAAATATATATTGCTTTGACGATGCTGAATATCCGGCAGGACTTAAAGAAATCTACAATCCGCCGTCGGTTCTGTTTGCGGTGGGCGATATAAGCGTTATCAACGACTCCGTGGTTTTAGCCTGCGTTGGCACAAGAACTCCAAGCGAGTATTCTGTAAGGGTGACCGAAAGAATCTGTTCAAGGCTTGCTGACACCGGCGTGGTAATAGCCAGTGGAATGGCTCCGGGACTGGACAGTATAGCTCTTAAAGCAGGAATCAAAGCCGGCGGAAAGGTAGTGTCGGTTCTTCCGTGCGGGATGTTTTACGATTATCCCAAAAACGGTGCAGCTTTGAAAAGAGCGGTTTCAGCTAACGGTGTGGTTATAAGCGAATTCTTTCCGGACGAAGCATCCACCGGCAAAAATTTCCACGCAAGAAACAGGATACTTTCGGGAATATCAATGGGAACGCTGGTAACTCAGGCGGGCGAGAAAAGCGGTGCGCTCAGCACGGCATCTTTCGCGTCCGGACAGGGACGAGACGTCTTCTGTATACCTCCGCATATACTTTACAGCGATAAATATTCCGGAGTAACGGGTCTTTTAAGAGACGGCGCTATACCCGTGTTTGACGAGCGCGACGTTCTGAATGAATATTACAGCGTTTATTCGCACAAGTTAAATCAGAATTCACTCGTACTGCGGCAGAAAAGCAAGGAGGGAATATTCTCGGAAAGCAGGAAACAGCCGTCAAGGGTTTCAAAGCCGACGCGTTCTGTCATGGAAGAAACGTCCAAACAGCCGCAGATAAAGGAAAGCGATACCGACGGTATGCCTTCGGTAAATACGAGCGATTCAAACGGCATACATTCGGTAAAGGTAATAAATACAGACGGTTTGTCTGAGGAAAAGAAGAAAATAATTGAATTTGTTTCGGAAAACGGCGCAGTTCATTTTGAAGATATAGCCTCGCTGTCCGATTGGACTCAGGATGTTGAAACCATGCTGACCGAGCTTGAGCTTGAGGGCTATATAAAGTCGCTTTCCGGAAACAGATATACAATATAATTATAGCGTTTTAAGGAAGATTAGTTTAATGTCAGATCTTATTATTGTTGAGTCCCCTTCAAAAATCCATACGGTTAAAAGAACTCTGGGTGATGGCTATAACGTCGTCGCCTGCGTGGGACACGTTCGCGACCTGCCCAAATCAAAGCTCGCGGTGGACGTTGAACACGGCTTCGAGCCGACATATGTGGATATAGCGGGCAAGGAAAACGTCATAAAGGACATAAAAAAGCTTGCCAAAAAGTCGGAGCATGTGTATTTCGCAACCGACCCCGACCGCGAGGGCGAGGCTATTTCGTGGCACCTTGCGACGATTTTAGGCTTTGATCCTGCCGAGAAGAACCGCATAACCTTCAACGAGATTACCAAAACCGGCGTTGAAGCAGGTATCGCTGCGCCCAGATGCATTGATATGAATATAGTAAACGCTCAGCAGACAAGGCGAATTTTAGACAGAATCGTTGGCTACAAGCTTTCGCCATTCCTTTGGAAAAAGGTAAGAAAGGGTCTTTCCGCGGGAAGAGTTCAGTCTGTTGCGGTGAGAATGATTGTGGACAGGGAAAACGAGATAAACAGCTTTGTGCCGGTGGAATACTGGTCTGTTGAGGCTAAGCTTACGGCGGCAAGCTCTAAAAAGACCTTTGTTGCCAAGCTCCACACGGTAGACGGCGAAAAGCCGGAGCTTAACAACAAGGCGGACGCCGACGCTGTTCTTGCAAGACTTAAAGGCGCGCAGTTTGCGGTGTCGTCGGTCAGAAACGGCACAAGAACCAAAACTCCCGCCGCACCTTTCTCCACTCCCACTCTTTTGCAGGAGGCTTCATCACGCCTTGGCTTCAATTCGAGAAAGACAATGAGCGTGGCTCAGGAGCTTTACGAGGGCGTTGAGCTGCCCGATATAGGCGCGGTTGGTCTTATAACCTATATGAGAACCGACTCGCTGAGGATATCCGACGAGGCAAAGGCTGCCGCCGCGCAGTTTATAAACAGCACCTACGGCGAAAACTATCTGCCCCAGAAGCCGAGAGTATACAAGTCAAAGGACGCCAACGTTCAGGACGCGCACGAGGCTATCCGCCCCACAATGGCTGATTTAACGCCTGAGAGGGCAAGAGCTTCGCTTACCAATGACCAGTATAAGCTTTACAAGCTGATATGGTCGCGCTTTATTGCAAGTCAGATGGCTGACTGCATAATGAACACCACCAACGCTTCTATCGAGGCGAACGGCTGCGTGTTCAAAGCGTCCGGCTTCAGCGTGAAGTTCGACGGATTTACGGCTTTGTATGAGGAAACCAAGGAGGATTCGGAGGAAGCAAGCATGCTTCCGCCTTTATCAAAGGGAGATATCCTTAATCTTAAATCGCTGGACGGCTTGCAGCACTTCACTCAGCCGCCGGCAAGATACACCGAAGCAACGCTGATAAAGGCGTTTAAGGAATACGGAATTGCCCGTCCTTCCACATATGCTTCAACCATAACCACCATTTTGCAGCGTTCATATGTCGAGCGGGACGGCAAGCAGCTTAAGCCGACGTCTTTGGGAATAGTCACCACCGAGCTTATGAAGGATAACTTTAAAAAGATAGTCGACCTTAAATTCACTGCCGAAATGGAATCTCAGCTCGACAATATCGAGCTTGGCAAGCGTGAGTGGAGAGACACTCTTGCCGACTTCTACAAGGATTTTGACAAGTCGTTGCAGCAGGCGGAAAAGAATATGGAGGGCAAAAGGGTTAAGGTTCCGGACGAAAAGACGGATATAGTATGCGAGCTGTGCGGCAAGCCGATGGTGATAAAGCTCGGCAAATACGGCAAGTTCTTAGCCTGCTCCGGATTTCCGGAGTGCCGCAACACCAAACGGCTTGTAACCGAAACCCCCGGAAAATGCCCCTACTGCGGCAAGACAGTCCTTCAGAAGAAAACGCAGAAGGGCAAAAAATACTTCGGCTGCGAGGATAATCCCAAGTGCGGATTTATGACATGGGATACTCCGACTGCGGAAATCTGCCCCAAGTGCGGCTCGACCCTCTTCAAAAAGGGCGGCTCAAACGGCAAACTCATCTGCTACAAAAAGGACTGCGGCTACGAAAAGGATTTGAGCTGATATGACAGTTAAGGTAATAGGCGCGGGTCTTGCCGGATGCGAAGCGGCATGGCAGCTTGCAAACGCCGGAATAAAGGTCGAGCTTTGCGAGATGAAGCCCGTTAAGTTCACACCCGCGCATAAATACAAGGGCTTTGCCGAGCTGGTATGCTCCAACTCGTTAAAGGCGGAGAGAATAGAATCGGCGGCGGGTCTTTTAAAGGAAGAAATGCGCCGTTTGGGTTCGCTTACAATGCTTGCCGCCGAGGCTACAAAGGTCGCGGCAGGCGGGGCTTTGGCTGTTTCGAGGGAGGATTTTTCGGATTATGTCACCGAAAAAATTAACTCTCACCCAAATATCACCGTAATAATCGGCGAGATTACCGAAATTCCGCAAGGGTACGTTGTCATAGCAACAGGTCCCCTGACAAGCGAGCCTCTTTCAAAGAGCATACAGTCGCTTATCGGAACAGATTATCTTTATTTTCACGATGCCGCCGCACCCATAGTCACCGCAGAAAGCCTTGATAATTCGCTGGTGTTCGGCGCTTCGAGGTACGGAAGGGGCAAAGCGGACTATCTCAACTGCCCGATGGACAAGGAAGAGTATCAAAGGTTTTATAACGAGCTTGTAAACGCCGAAACCGCGCCCCTGCACGAATTTGAGCTTGAAGGCTCTAAGGATTATAAGGTATATGAGGGATGTATGCCGATAGAAGCTCTTGCCCGGCGGGGAGATGATACCATGCGTTTTGGTCCTCTCAAGCCGGTGGGACTTATCGACCCCAGAACGGGCAGACGCCCCTATGCGGTAGTTCAGTTAAGAAAAGAAAACAACGCGGGAACGCTTTATAACCTTGTCGGATTCCAGACAAACCTTAAATTCGGCGAGCAGAAGCGGGTGTTCTCGCTTATACCGGGGCTTGAAAACGCAGAGTTTGTGCGCTACGGAGTTATGCACCGCAATACATACCTCAACTCTCCGGGGCTCCTGGACAGGCACTTCTGCTTGAAAAGCGACCCGCGGATATATTTTGCAGGTCAGATGACCGGCGTGGAAGGATATATCGAGTCCGCCGCAAGCGGGATATATGCAGGATTTAGCCTTGCAAGGCGGCTTTTGGGGCTTGGTGAGATAACCCTGCCGAATGACACCATGCTGGGCGCTCTCGCGGAATATGTCGAAATCGGCTCGCCCTCGGGCTTTCAGCCGATGGGAAGCAACATGGGAATCCTGCCCGAGCTTCCAGAAAGAATCAGAAACAAGCAGGAAAAGTATGCGGCACTTGCAAAAAGGGCGCTTGATTCCCTTGACAGGGCAATTATGAAAGGAAATTAAAGTATGAGAATAATTGTAGACGCTTTCGGAGGAGACAACGCCCCTTTGGAGATAATCAAGGGTGCGGCTCAGGCTCATACCGGCTTGGGAGTGGATATAACTCTTGTCGGAGACGAGGAAAAAATTCGCCAATGTGCCAAAGAAAACGCCGTTGATATATCGGATTTAGCGATATGCCACGCCGAGCAGGTGATGGACGTATGCTGCGAGCCGACTAAGATATTAAAGGAATACTCTGGCAGCTCGATGGCTGTTGGCTTGAAGCTTTTAAAGGACGGCGGGGGAGACGCCTTTGTTTCCGCCGGCTCGACGGGAGCTTTAGTCGTCGGTGCGACATTTATTGTAAAGCGTCTTAATGGGATAAAGCGCGCGGCGCTTGCAACAGTCATCCCGACAAAAGAATCGCCCTGCATGATTTTAGACGTTGGAGCAAACGCCGACTGCCGCACCGAAATGCTTGCACAGTTCGGAATAATGGGCTCGGCATACATGAACAAGCTGATGAAGGTTGATTCGCCCAGAGTCGCGCTTGCAAATATCGGCGCAGAGCCGACAAGGGGCAGAGAGCTTGAACTCGAAGCTTACAAGCAGCTGTCTGCCGCTCCAATCAATTTCACGGGAAATATCGAGGGCAGGTATGTGCCGCTGGGAGAAGCAGATGTCGTTGTTGCGGACGGCTTCAGCGGAAATCTTATACTTAAAACCATAGAGGGAATGGGCAAGTTCTTCTCCTCCGAGCTTAAGGGGATGTTTAAATCCGGCATAGGCTCGAAGATAGGCGCGCTGTTCCTTCTGAAAAAGATAAACGCCTTTAAAAAGAAGATGGACTATACCGAATACGGCGGTGCGCCGCTTTTGGGTACCGCAAAGCCTGTAATAAAGGCTCACGGTTCGTCGAACGCGAAGGCAATTTATAATGCTGTCCGTCAGGCTAAGGAATTTATTGAAGCAAACGTCATCGGTGAGATAAGCTCGGCTTTAGAAGAGCTTAACGCTTCAAAAACACAGGAATCAGAAAGGTAAGGTTATAAAGTGAATATCAGCGAACGTCATATGCAAATGCTGGCTGAATTTGAAAGGATAATCGACTATAAATTCAACAATATAGAGCTGCTGTTTGAGGCTCTTACTCATTCGTCTTATGCCAACGAATCCAAGCATCAGTATAAATCGAATGAAAGACTTGAATTTTTGGGCGACTCGGTTTTGTCGATAGTTGTTTCGGAGCATATTTTTGAAGAGTATACCGACCTGCCCGAAGGCGAGCTGAGCAAAACAAGGGCAACCCTTGTCTGCGAAAAAAGCCTTGCCAATTTTGCCAAGGAGATAAATTTAGGCGACTATATAATTTTCGGCAAGGGGGAGCAGCTCAACGGCGGCAGTCAAAGACCCTCCACCGTGTCGGACGCTTTTGAGGCGGTTATAGCGGCAATCTACTTAGACGGCGGCTTTGAAGCTGCAAAGCGGCATATCATGCGCTTTATGCCAAAGGATATCAGAAGCGCGGTGGTAAAGGCGTATGACGATTATAAGACGGTTTTGCAGGAGATCATCCAGAAAAATCCGGAGGAATCGGTGGAATACAGACTTGTGGGCGAGTCGGGGCCCGCTCACAGCAAGCAGTTTACCGTTCAGGTGATGCTCAATTCAAACGTCATCGGAACGGGCACGGCAAGCTCGAAAAAGCACGCCGAGCAGCTGGCGGCAAAGGAAGCTCTTGAGCTTATGGGAGCGATATGAGCATGGGAAGGCACGCCAATCTATCAATATTTGTTCCGCACGTCGGCTGTCCGCATAAATGTTCGTTCTGCAACCAGAACACCATAACCGGTCAGACGGATATTCCGCGAGCAAAAGACGTTAAAGCGGTCTGCGAAAAGGCTGTTGCGCAGGGTTTGGACATATCACAGACGGAAATAGCCTTTTTCGGAGGCAGCTTTACTGCGGTCCCGCGGGCGTATATGACCGAGCTTCTTGAAGCCGCAAAGCCGTATGTTGAAATGGGCTTTAAGGGGATAAGATGCTCCACCCGTCCGGACGCTATTTCCACGGAAATACTTGACATCTTAAAAGACTACGGCGTAACCGCAATTGAGCTTGGAGCGCAGTCGATGTGCGACGATGTTCTTTTGATGAACGAGAGGGGACACACCTCGCGTGATGTCGAAGCCGCCGCAAGACTTGTAAAGCAGTACGGCTTTACTCTTGGCTTGCAGATGATGGTGGGGCTTTACGGCTCAACTATCGAAAAGGACATAGAAACCGCCCACAGACTGATTGCGTTAGAGCCGTCCGAGGCAAGAATCTACCCGACGGTGGTGCTGAAAAACACAAAGCTGGGTGAGCTTTATCAGGCGGGGACATACAGGACGTACCCTTTAAACGACGCAGTTGCGCTATGCGCGGAGCTTTTGGAGATGTTCAATCAGGCGGGAATAAAGGTGATAAAGCTGGGGCTTCATTCATCTCAAGATGTCGAGCGGGATATGCTCGGAGGGATATATCACCCCGCATTCCGCGAGCTTTGCGAGAGCTATGTATACAGAAATAAGATGGAAAGACTGATGAGCGGCGAAAAGGAATGCACCTTTACAGTGCCGCCGCAGGAGCTTTCAAAGGCGTTGGGTCAGCACAGGTCAAATATTGAATATTTCAGGAATAAAGGAATAAAGGTAAGCATAAAGCCGAACCCAAATCAGGTTAGTGCGCTTGAGCTTATTACAAACATCAAGACAGAATAAAGCGTGGTGAGAGCAAATTGTATTTAAAATCATTGGAGCTTCAGGGCTTCAAGTCATTTCCGGATAAAACGGTTTTAGACTTCGGCAAGGGCTTAACCGCCGTTGTCGGACCGAACGGAAGCGGAAAGTCGAATATAGGCGACGCTGTAAGGTGGGTTTTGGGCGAGCAGTCCTCAAAGACCCTTCGCGGAGGCAAGATGGAGGATGTTATTTTCGGAGGTACCGAAAAGAGAAAGCCTGTCAGCTTTGCAAGCGTCACTCTTAATATATCAAATGAAGACCATACCCTTAACGTCGAATCGGAGCAGGTAAGCGTTATGCGAAGGCTCTGGCGGAACGGCGACAGCGAGTACTCGATAAACGGCGCACAGGTAAGGCTGAAGGACATTTTAGAGCTTTTTATGGATACCGGTCTTGGCAGAGACGGATATTCGATAATCGGTCAGGGACGAGTTGCGGATATAGTCGGCTCGAAGTCGAACGAGCGCCGCGAAATCTTTGAGGAAGCAGCAGGAATATCCAAATTCCGCTATAAAAAGGCAGAATCCGAGCGCAGGCTTGCTTCTGCCGAGGACAACATACTAAGACTTAAGGACATCCTTTCCGAGCTTGAAGGAAGGGTTGAGCCGTTAAGAATACAGTCGGAAAAGGCAAAAAAATATCTTGTGCTGGCAGAGGAGAGAAAGACTCTTGAAGTCTCGGTCTGGGCACATAAGCTCACCGAAATCAAGGACAGCTTGTCCGAGCTTGGCAATAAGCTGCTTGTTCAGAACGGCGAATACGAGCTTTTAACAAACGAAATCGCCGCTGCCGAGGAAGAAATAAACGAGCTTGCAATAAAGCGCAGGCAGTGTTCAGCCTCTGCAGAGGAGTACAGGGAAAAGATTAATGAGCTTACTCAGTCGAACGCAACAGCGGCTGCGGATATCGCGGTGTTTAAGAACAATATCAAGCACTACGGCGAGCAGATAGAGGAATTTGAGCGCAAAATCGGCGAGCTGAGTGCGTCTGAAAGCGAAACCAAGGAACGCATCGAGGCTAAAAAGAAGGAAATATCCGAAATTGCCGAAAATCGGGCTTCGACCGAGAAACAGATATCCGAGCTTGAAGAAAAACTCAGGCTTCTTAACGACGAGGGGGACAGATATTCGCAGGAATACTCCGGCTCGTCGGACAGGCTGAACGCGCTTTATATCCGGCGTTCCGAGCTTAAATTTACTTTGGAAAACTCGAAAAACGCCCGCGCGGACGCGGAAAGGTCGATAGAGGAAATAGATTCGCTGCTTGAAGACATAAAGCCGCAGATATCCGAGCATGAAAAGGAAAAGTCTGAAATTTCGGACGGCATAAAGGATATAGAAAAAGCAATAGAGGGCGCAAACAACAAGCTTTCCGGCTACAATATGCTCTACAGCAAAAAGTCGGAGCAGCTGAAAACCCTCAACGCCGAGTTTTCGGAGGCGGAGCTGAACCTGCGGAACCTCAAATCCCGCCGCCAGATGCTTATAGATTTAGACAACAGCATGGAGGGCTATGCCGGAAGCGTTAAAAGCGTTGTTTCAGCCGCAAAATCATCAAGACTGCGCGGTGTTAGGGGAACGGTTGCGGGGCTTGTTTCGGTCGAGCCGAAATACAGCGTTGCGATAGAAACCGCACTTGGCGGAGCCTTGCAGAATATAGTAGTTGACAATGAGGAAGCCGCAAAGGCAGGAATCAGATTTTTAAAGGAGACCAACGGCGGCAGAGCGACATTTCTGCCACTGACAAGCGTTAAGGGCAACACCCTGCGCGAAAACGGTCTTGATATGCAGGAGGGCTACGTCGCCATTGCAAGCGAGCTTGTAAGCCGCGAGCCCGAATACGACGGCATTATAGCTTCACTTTTGGGCAGGATTGTAATAGCCGAAAATATCGACCTTGCAACCAATATCGCGAAAAAGTACGGCTATAAGTTCAGGATAATCACTCTTGACGGTCAGGTTATCAACGCCGGCGGTTCGTTTACGGGCGGAAGCACCTCGCGGTCAACCGGAATGCTGACAAGAAAGAACGAAATCGCGGCAATCGAGAATAACGCCA
>USEH01000052.1 GCA_900553675.1 uncultured Ruminococcus sp.
TAAAATTATATACATTTATAAAATAATATATAATTACTTATATCATGTGAAGATTGAATAATGGACATTAATATAAATATAAACGCTTTTCTATCCCTCAAACTCAGTATTTATAGCCTTCTGCACGGCTTCGTTATCCGGCATGACTACAAAAATATCATATTTTCCTTTGGATATTACCTTTGCTTCCTCAAGCTTAGCCGCCTCTTCCGGGGCGTAGCCCTTGAAATCCTCAATGCGGCTTTTGCGAAATTCCTCTAAAATATCCTTTGCCGAATCCAGAGTTTCCTTTTTATCCGACTTGAAAATGACTACAATATCAGCGTTGGCAGGCTCTTTTGAATAGTATACCGCGTAATCGCTGAAATCATTGACATCAAGACCGAACAGTATCGATATCATGTCGCTGTCGGCTTCGTCAAACTCCCTTGCTGTCTGCTCAGATATAATTCTATCGGCAAGCTCATGTGCATCAGGCTCAGGTAGAGACGTGCAGGAAGACAGAAGTAAAAGCAAAAATGCAAACAGAACCGCAATCGGCTTTTTCATATCATCACTCCCGTTCCTGCTCATTTCGCCGTATGACTGAGAATATAGTCCGACAACTTTTCATATGCCGAATATTTAAAGTGCAGACCGTCGTTTTCAGCAAGGTCGGCTGGCATCATGCCGTTTTCATTTTTAAAATATGTATTGACGTCAAGATAATACATATTATTGCTGTTGGCGTAATCCAAAAGCTTTTCGTTAAAGCTGTTTATATCAGCATTGGATATTGGACTTGTCTTCGACTGCTCCTTGGCGTCTGTCACCGGAGGAACTGAAACAATAAATATCCTTGAATTGGTGCAGGCTGCTTTGATTTTATTGGCGAAAGCTATATAATCGGTATACATATCCGAAACTGTCATCGATGCCGCATCGTTTGAGCCGAGCATTATATAAACGTTTTCAAAAGACTTTTTTTCGAGAGCCTCCAAAACAGTCATACTGCCGAACTGTGTTTCTACCGCTTGGGCATCGGCATTAGAAAGGTTCATGCTCATTGAAGCGTAGACACTTGTCGTGGGAACCACCTCGTAGGAGGACATACCATAAGGAATAAAGTCGCCTATAAACACGCAGCTGTCAAAATAAGACTTGTCCGCCGCTTCCGATTCCGCAACAGGGTTGATTATCTCACTGTTGACTGTGGGCTGAGCATCGTCTTCCACACCGTTCTGCTCGTCATCTTTATCCTGCGAATTGAAGGACAAAGCAGGCAGGGTTATATCTCTGTCTTCAGACAGAACCTCTTCTAATGTGGTAGTCTTCATATATCTGAAAAACATAAAGCCGAATATAAGTACAGCCGCAAAGAAAACAAGGCTGAAATGATATCTTACTTTTTTCTTTTTTCCTGATCTATAGTCGCTCATGGTTATTATCCCTTTCTTAACATTTTCATCGGGTTATGAATATATTATATAGGATAATCGTTAAAGTTGCAAGTGTTTCGCAAAATTTTCATAATTCATCGCTTGATGTTGATTTAGTCTTGAAAAATCACTTGAAATGAGCTATAATATATATAATTTTAGTTTGACTGAGCTTATTTTCCCAATAAAATTGCTTGACCGGAGGTATATATATGTGCGGCTTTGTTGGATTTACAAATAATATACAAAATGCAGACGTTGTTTTGGAACACATGAAGGACGCTATAAAGCACCGAGGACCGGATTCTGAGGGGTCTTATATCGACGATAGGATTGCCCTTGGATTCAGACGGCTTTCTATAATAGACCTTTCTATGGGCGCTCAGCCGCTTTACAACGAGGATAAGTCAATCGTCCTTGTCTTCAACGGCGAGATATACAACTATCAGCCCCTGCGCGAGCAGCTGTTAAAATGCGGTCATACCTTCGCCACAAACACCGATTCCGAAGTCCTCATTCACGGCTACGAGCAGTGGGGCAAGGAGCTTTTAAACAGGCTGAGAGGAATGTTCGCATTTATAATCTGGGATAAAAACAAAGGTGAGATATTCGGCGCGCGCGATTTCTTCGGAATAAAGCCGCTTTACTACGCTCAGATGAGCGGAGTTTTCATGTTTGGTTCAGAGATAAAGAGCTTTTTGCATCACCCTGCCTTTAATAAGGTATTGAACGAAGAGGCTTTGGAGAACTACCTGACATTCCAATACTCTCCCTGCGTTGAAACCTTCTTCAAGGGAGTTTACAAGCTTCTGCCCGCCCATTATTTCATATATAAGAACGGCGTTTTAAAGACCGAGCGTTACTGGAATATCGACTTCAATGCCGATGAAAAGCCGGATTTGGACCAGTGGGTCAACATGATATCCGATACCTTTAAAAACTCGGTAGAAGCCCACAAGATTGCGGACGTCGAGGTCGGAAGCTTTTTATCAAGCGGAGTGGATTCGAGCTACGTCGCGGCAGTTGCAAACGTTGACAAGACCTTTACCGTCGGCTTCGGTGAGGACGAAAGATACAACGAAATCGGCTATGCCAAGGAGTTTTCAAAGTACATCGGCAAGGAGAACATCTCCAAGGTGATTTCGGCAGAGGAATACTGGGGCGAGTTTCCCAAGATACAGTATCACATGGACGAACCGCTTGCCGACCCTGCGGCAGTTGCGCTTTACTTTGTCTGCAAGCTGGCTTCGGAAAGAGTAAAGGTAGTTTTAAGCGGCGAAGGCGCGGACGAAATTTTCGGCGGCTACAATATCTACAAGGAACCGGACGATGTTGCAATATACAACGCCGTCCCCCGCCCCATCAGACGTGGAATCGGCAAGCTTGCCGCACACTTTCCGCACAAGCGCGGAGTAAACTTCTTTATCCGCCGTGGAAAGGACTTGGAGGAGCGCTTTATCGGCAACGCATATATCTTCTCGGAAGACGAAAGAAAGTCCATCCTGAAAATTAAGACCAACGCGCCCAAGGCAATGGAAATAACCAAGCCGTTTTACGATCAGGTTAAGGACAAGGACAACGTCACCAGAATGCAGTTTTTGGACCTTAATATGTGGATGACCGGCGACATACTTTTAAAAGCCGACAAAATGAGTATGGCAAACTCGCTGGAGCTGCGTGTGCCATTCCTTGATAAAGAGGTTATGGCTTTGGCAGAGCGGATTCCCAAGCGATATAGAGTCACCAAGGAAAACACTAAATACGCTATGCGCATGGCGGCACACCGAGCCTGCCCTCCTCAGACGGCAGATAAAAAGAAGCTCGGCTTCCCTGTTCCCATCCGTGTCTGGCTGAAAGAGGACGAATACTACAACAAGGTTAAAGCCGAATTTGAAAGCGTGAATGCAAAGAAATTCTTCAACACCGACAAGATAGTTTCGCTTTTAGACGACCACCGCGCCGGAAAATACGACTACTCCCGCAAGATTTGGACGGTTTACACCTTCCTTGTCTGGTATAAGGTTTATTTTGGATAATCTTTTAAGAATAATAGAAAAATCCGTTCCTGCAAGAATAAGCAGGAGCGGATTTTTGTTGACTATCGCATGGAGAATAAAACATTTTCATTCTTTCTTTGGGGATATCTGAGATAATAAATATCGTCGCCCTCCATATATGCGGTTTTTCTGAATCCATGATTGATATAAAATTTAGCGGCTAAATGGTTATCCTTGTGGCACCCCAAAGCGATAGGTCTTTCTCCAAACTCCTCATAAACCCTGCTGATTGCCATTTCCAGCACCTTTCCGCCTATTCCTTTTCCACGAAATCTCTTGTCGACAACAAATCCCATAAGCCGATAGAATGGCTCGCTGCTCATTTCAGGCGGGTCTGTTTCCCATGCTATAGCTTCACCAAGCAGAATGAGTCCTATATATGTATTGCCATATTTAACGGCAAATGTGTGACCGATGCAATGATGGCTAACGCCATAATCCGTAATTTCCATTATGGTGCTTACTGTATCGACAAATGCTTCGCTGATGTCGCTGCGGTCAATTTTGCTCACCGAATCAAGGTTTTCATGCGTTAATTCATAAAGTTCGATTTCCATTATTTCTCACCAAGAAGTCTGTTTGATAAATTTACTTTAAATTGATAGTACATGAGCTTGTCATTGGCTTTATCGATACACCGTTCCACATATAATCATGCAAGCCAATATCATCAGGAGTTACAGACATGTATTCACTTTCCATGCCTTTGATTCTGATCTCGCTGTCGTCAATTTCTACATATACGCTCATTGCCTGCTTATACTGAAGCATACCATGCAAATATGAATACTTCTGTTTTAAAGTTTCTGAGCTTGATATCCGTGTTCCGCACCAAGCATAATTTGCGGAATTGACGGTATAGTATGGCACTCCGTCAACGTATGAGCAGCTATCGCCATGGTCGTGTCCGTTCATGCAGAGCAATACCGATTTTCCTTTAAATATCTTTCGGATATCCACTCTGTTGTAGACTCCTCTTTTTCCGAAATCGTTTATAAAACTATGATGAGAGAAAATGATGTATTTCATATCATCCCGTAATTCGTCTTCTAACCATTTTATTTCCTCTGATGGGACAATAGGATATATACAAGGACTTTGTCTGAAATTATGTTGGTAATATATCTCTTCCCGCCCGTCTTTACTTAAATAGCAGGTATTCATAAAAATCAGCTTATAGCCGCCTGACATAACTGAATAATATGGACTTTTATTTGAGAAGAACTTTAATATGTCGGCTAATTGGCAATCATCCGTTTCATGATTTCCTATGACATTGTAAAACGGCACACCCAGCGAATCAAATTTATTCAATATTTTTTTATTTACATCAACAGGTTTGCACAAGTCCCCTAAAGATACTATAAAGTCCAAATCTCTTTTTTGAGCAGATGCTGCTATATCCTCTACCCGCCTGTCTCCGTCTGCAACTTCATCATAGTGCAAATCGCTGAACACAAGAAATCTAAGCATATTTTTTCTCCTATGTAAGCTGATTTTTTACATCAAAAGGGCGAAAGCTAAATACTTTCGCCCTCAGTATTTCTTCATTATGCCTTAGCAAGAACGGTTTTCTCAACCTTTTTCATCTTTGTGGTCTTGCGCTGTGCCATAACCAAGCCGTAATATACGCCCTTTTTGCGCATAAGCTCGTCATGAGTGCCCATTTCGGCAAGCCTTCCCTTATCTAAAACGATAAGCTGGTCGGCATTGGAAAGAGTTGAAAGACGGTGCGCGATTGCAATGGTCGTTCTGCCTTCGCACAGGCGGTTAAGACCCTCCTGAATCTGGCGCTCGGTTTCGGTATCCAAAGAAGCAGTGGCTTCATCAAGAATGATTATCTTAGGATTGTGCAGAATAGCAGGCGCGATTGCGATACGCTGACGTTCGCCGCCCGAAAGAGTGTGTCCCTTGTTGCCAACGCGGGTGTTGTAGCCGTCCGGCAGCTTGGTGATAAACTCATGAGCATGAGCGATTTTTGCGGCTTCGACTATCTCCTCAAAGGTGGCGTCCGGCTTTGCATATGAAATGTTGTCTAAAACGCTTCCATCAAACAGATATGTCTCCTGCAAAACAACGCCGACCTGCGAACGCAGGCTTTGCTGGGATATCTTGCGGATATCAACGCCGTCAATCTTAACGCTGCCCTGCGTAACGTCGTAAAGTCTTAAAATAAGGTTTATCATAGTGGACTTTCCAACGCCGGAGTGACCAACTATACCTATCATCTTGCCCTTTTCTATCTTGCAGGTGACATCCTTAAGAACAGGGTTGTATACCTTATAGCCAAAGTAAACATGGTCGAACTCGATATCGCCATTTATGTCAAGGTCAACGCAGTCCTTCGAGTCCTGAACGTCGGTCTGTTCCTCTAATATCTCGAATACCTTGGAGGCACTGACAGAAGCATCCGCAAAGGTTCTGGGAAGCTGCATCAGCCAACGCATTGGGGTATACAGCATGGTTATATAGGATGTGAACTGAGTCAACTCGCCAAGAGTCATGCTTCCCCAGCCGGGAACATAGTCTAAAACCATCTTGGCTCCGAAGAACAGAACAAGGTAGTTACCGAAGGTCAGAAGAAAGTCGGTTATAGGCCATATGAGATTCCACACAACCTCGGCATCGGAAGCGGCTTTCGCCCACTTGCCGGAGGCTTTTTCGTACTTGTCGATTTCATTTCTTTCGGTACCACAGGATTTTACTACTTTTATGCCATTGAGTGCATCGTGCAGAAGTCTTGAATGATTGTTAGAGCATCTCCACGAACGCGAGAAGTGCATATGAATAACGTTGTAAAGACGCTTTACGATAACCATTACAAACGGAATCGGGATAACCGCAAGCAATGCAAGCTTCCAGTTCATTGCAAAGGCTATTACCATTACAATTATCAGCGAGAAAATGCGCACGATAGCCTGCTTGCCGTTATCGGTAATAAAGCTTTGAAGCTTGTTAGCGTCGTTGGAGACACGGCTTATAAGTTCGCCGGCAGTCTTTTTTGAGATGGAGGTCATGCTGAGGTCGAGGGTCTTGTTGAAAACATCCTGTCTTAAATCCTGACCCAAATTCAGCGCTACATAGTAGCTTGATCTCATATTTATAAAGTTGAGTATAACATTTACGATAACCGAACCCAGCAGCGCGGCGCACAGCAGCGCAAAACCGCTCCAGCGGATGTTCTCAACGGTTGCAGCCTCCTGCGCAGGTATAACGTAATTGTCTATCAGCAGACGGTTGACGTAAGGCGTTATAACGCCCACCAGCTCGCCAAAAATGGTGCATATGATTGCAACAAGGAACACCCACTTATAAGGTGCAACGCGCTTGATTAGCTTTGAGAACACCTTTATTTTAGATGTGCAATAAGGGCATTCGGTGTAGCCGTCGAGCGGGAGATGACACTTAGGGCACTTTGGCTCGTCGATATCGCTTTCCTCAACAAGCATACCTGTTGTGAGATAGTGATTGAGTATCTTCGCTACCTCAGCAAAGGATATAAACTCGTCGTTTGTGAAAGCGCAGATACATTTTTCGGTGACATCTTCATGACGTCCGACAAGCATTGAACAGCCCACAAGCTGTTCGCAGGCGTATTCGTCGTAATCATCAAAATTATAGGTTTCCTTTAGCTCCCCGTCGACGTAAACCTCGATTGTCTTATTATGGGTTACGCAAAGGTTTCCCTTGACCTTCTTCGCCTTTCCGTAAAGGTTAAATGGCAATGCGAACAGAAAATCGTCAAGGCTTTTTCCATCGGGAGCTGAAAGCTTAAGATTCATATATTAATCAGTCCTTTCGGCTTATAGATATTATCTGTCCGGACATTAAATGTAGATTTCCAGCACAGCTAAACTCTTCTTGTCAAGCTTGTTGATATCGTCGCAGAAATACTTGTTTCCGTCAACATCCAGCGCATAAAGATATTTGTCTGTAAGAAGTCTGAAATTGGAATACCAGTCGCGGATGCAGATGGTTTTTCTGCCAGCTGTGGTATCAATATCAACGAAAATGAATCCCCTTGAATTGTCCTTTATGGAATAAACCTTTGTTATTTCCGGCATGAAGTACTTGTATTCGAGATATTCGTCAACAAGCTTATACTGCTCGTCGGTCAAATCCTTCATATCCTTTATAACGCCGATTTCTTTAAATTCGCGGTCTTCATTGTCGTATGCGACGCTGATATATGTAGTCTTGGAGTAAAACGGAATCAGCCTTGTAAGGCGGACGTTGAAATACTCCTGACCGTCATACTTCAAAGATACGAATCCGGCTTTATCTCTGAAAAATTCAAGCTTTTTAGCATCGAGCAGTTCAAGCTTATCTACCTCAAAAAGCTCTTCCTGAAGTTCTTTCTTATCCATATTGTTTTCCTCCCTTATTCCTCAATGAACTTAAGCGCATCCGCCTGAAGCTTATAAAGCTCGAAGTATTTGCCCTTCTGACGGATCAGCTGATCGTGAGTTCCAAGCTCCTTAAGCTCGCCGTTTTCTATAACGCAGAGCATATCTGCGTCGCGCAGGGTTGAAAGCCTGTGAGCGATGGAGATGATCGTTCTGCCGTCCTTCAAGGCGTCTATAGCAACCTGAATCTTGCGCTCGGTGCGGGTATCCATAGAAGCCGTTGCTTCGTCGAGAATGAGTATATCCGGGTCCTGAATGATAGCTCTTGCTATTGAAATTCTCTGGCGTTCGCCGCCCGAAAGCGATACTCCGCCCGAGCCGATCTTGGTGTTATAGCCGTCCGGCAGCTTGGTTATAAATTCGTGAGCATTGGCGGATTTTGCCGCCTCGATAACCTCTTCAATGGTAGCATCCGGCTTGGCATAACGGATATTGTCGGCAATCGTGCCGATAAACAGGTAGGTCTCCTGCGAAACTATACCGATATTGCGCCGCAAATCCTCGGTTGCTATCTTCTTTATCGGAACGCCGTCGATTGTTATCTCGCCGGAGGTGACATCATAAAGCCTTGCCATAAGGTTTATTATGGTTGACTTACCTGCGCCGGTACGTCCTACAATGCCGAACATCTGTCCGGATTTTACCTTGAAGGAGAGATTTTTAAGAATCTGATGTCCGGCTTCGTATTCAAAGAATACGTTCTTGAACTCGATATCGCCCTTCATATTAGCCATTCTGACAGGGCTTATCTGCTTTTTAACGATATTGCCGTTTTCGTCCTTCTCCTCGGCAAACTCTGGTTCAGCCTCGCGGACGGTGGGCTTAGCGTCCAGTATCTCGAACATACGCGAAGCGGCGTCTATACATCTTGCCCAGCGGTCGCCTATCCACATAAAGAAGTCTATAGGCTCATAGATCATGCCGGTATAGGAAAGTAAGACCTGCAAAGCACCGTATGTAAACACCTTGCCGCCGAACTCGTGATGAATCATTACCAAGTAGCAGCCCACGCAGAACAGTCCTATACTGATAAGCTGATAGAAGCCCCAAAGGAACGGAACGGTTGATGTGATTCTTTCATTGATGCGGGTGTTGACCTCATAAGCGTCTCTGTTTTTCTTCTGATATCTGGCGATTTCCTTGCGCTCCTTGGCAAAGGACTTAACTACTCGCTGACCGTTCATAACGTCGGAAAGCACCGAGTTAAGACTGCGCATTGCAACATCCAGCTTGCGGTAAAGCTTTCTTTCAGACCTATACAGGTGATTGTCGGCGAACAGCACCGCGCAGATGATAACCATTATCGCAGCAGTAAGAATCGGGCTTATAAAAATCATTATAGCGGCAACGCCGACAAGCTTTATGATATTCGCAACGCCATAAGGCACAATATCTACAAAGAAGCCGTAAACGTTGTTAGAGTCGCGGTCGACTCGGGACATAAGCGAGCCGGTCTGCTTGCTGGTGAAGAACTGAAGCGAGAGGTGGCTCATTGCTGCGTAAATCTTAGTGCGGAGCTGATGCGTTACGCGCGGAACGACCTTTGCGGTTATGATTCCCGAAACAAGTCCTGTTATCTTACTGAGGACATTTGTAAGTATCATCAGCAAAACGACAAGCAGAACCTGACCGTAGAATTTTCCGCCCGGCTTTAAAACGTCGTCGTAGAGCATTTTTGAGCCGAACCACGGGGATATTACCGCAAGAACGTTTGACATCAGTATAGTAAGCATAATAAGAGCTACTGCCCACTTGAAATCGCGGAACATTCCCAAAAGCTTTGTGAATATCGAACGCTTATCCAAGCATCTGGGACAGATAGGTCTGTTGGGGTTGGGATAAGGCTGATGGCAGGTTGGGCAGATTGTTTGAAGAGAATCAAGCTGACTGTCGTCGATTTCCTCGTGACGGTGAGTCTGATTCAGCCTCTCGCAGAAACGCTCGAACTTTTCGCAGTAGCCGATTGAGAATCTTGCTATCTGGATATTGTCTCTGTCATGCTCATAGCTCAGACCAAACCAGCCGAATTTCATGCCGAAATCCTCAACGTCTGCATTTTCCTGTTCGTTATCCGGCTTTGGCTGCTCTTCAACCTCACCGTCTTTGAGCATCGCTATGATAAGGCGCGCAGAGTTCTGGTTGCGGTCTACAAATATATTCTTTATTTTTGCAATGTCATACTCTGAAAAGTCAACAACCTTATAGCTGACCATCTCGCGCACGGGCGCGGTTTTAAAGAAGCTTTTTACCACGGGAATATCACGGGCTTTTTCCTGAAGCTTCTCTTTTCCGGAAATCTGCCTGTATTCCTCGTATCCGCTTATTACATAAAGGGTATCGGAGGTGAAAGTAACGTAAACGTCGTAATACTTTCCCTCGCCGTCCAGATCGGCTTTAACGCAGTACAAAAGCCGGTCAGTAATAACTCCACGCTTTTCAAGCTCGTTTGAAACAAGCTGAGGAAGCGCGTCAAAATACTTCATAATATCATTCCTTTCCTGATAGCTTAAAGTCTGAACTCCTCCACATTCAAGGCTGACCCTATAAATTACATCCTCTGCCGACAGCGACGCTGTTAAAAGCGCCATCATACATGAGACGGCTTATCTCAACGCGATGAAATAAGTCTATACACAAAAATACCCCTGACGCTTTTTATAGCATCAGAGGGCTGCCAGACTTAACTGTTAGCAGAGTGTGATAATCGCGCACTGCTGATGCTTATAATTAACATATTCAATACATTAGCCTCACGCATCTATCTCACTCCTTTCGTATTTTAACAAGGCGTGTTAATTATATACCCCTTTTTTAGTATTGTCAATAGGTTTTTGCAAAATTTTTAACTAATTAATCACAGTTATTTGCAACAAATTTTTGTACACAATTTTGTGCATATCGTCTTTTTAGCAAAAATGTGTAAAGAAAACTTACTTTACTTAACATTTTCAAGGGCGAAGTTTAACATTTTCACAACTAACACTAAACGGCAATGCCAAAATGCACTGCCGTTTTGATAATTATCCGTGATATAAATTTTTTGTCTGATAAACAGGCTCGCAGGTTACGTT
Source organism: uncultured Ruminococcus sp. (assembly GCA_900553675.1). Classification (GTDB taxonomy): domain Bacteria; phylum Bacillota; class Clostridia; order Oscillospirales; family Ruminococcaceae; genus Faeciplasma. The sequence continues at coordinate 10,953 of USEH01000052.1, forward strand.
TATGCCAAGCTTTTTAAATGTCTTCATATCCACAGAAGAAAGTATTACACTCGAATGAACCTCGCTGCCCTTTAGCTTTTTAAGCTGGTCAAGAGCAAGCTTGGCGGTCGGATTGGTCGCCGCGCATATGCTCAGTGCTAAAAGCACCTCGTCGGTGTGAAGCCTTGGATTTTCATTTCCCAGATGCTCAACCTTAAGCTTTTGTATCGGCTCGATTACAACCGGAGAAATCAGCAGAATATCGTCCGCAATTCCGGCTAGCTCTTTAAGAGAGTTCAAAAGAAGCGCCGCCGAGGCTCCTAAAAGTGCGCTGGTTTTTCCTGTCAGAATCTTTCCGTTGGGCAGTTCGATTGCCGCAGCGGTATTCTCGGTTTCTTCAGCCTTTTTAAGAGCAGGCTCCACAACTCTGCGCTCGTTAACGCTCAGCCCCGCCTTCTTCATAAGAAGCTCTATCTTCATTACCTCTTCCTCGCTCGCCTCGCCCTTTTTGCGGCGGCAGAGGGTGGCATAATATCTTCTGATAATTTCCTGCCGAGAGGCCTTGCAGCAAACGTCGTCGTTGACGATGCAGAAGCCTGCCATATTAACTCCCATATCGGTTGGAGATTTATAATAGGTATTT
>USEH01000053.1 GCA_900553675.1 uncultured Ruminococcus sp.
ATTGGTCTTATTTTATCTGTCGGCTTTGGCTACAGGCTGATTGAGAATTAGTATACAAAATCGGTTTGCGGAAAGGTTCACAAAACTATGAAAAAAGGTTTGATACCCGCTCGCATCTCTAAAAAAGGTCCCCTCTTTTCAAAAGAGAACCGCGAAAGAGCCAGACAGGAAAGGATGAACGAAATGTTTGTAATGAAAAAGGTAGGAAGAAAAATATCCGAGCTTCGCAAGGCGAAGAACATGACCCAGCTTGAGCTTGCCGACAAAATGAACGTAAGCTTTCAGGCAGTCTCCAACTGGGAGCGCGGCAATTCTATGCCCGATATATCAAAGCTCCCCGAGCTGGCGGAAATCTTCGGCACCAGCATAGACGTTATATTGGGCGCGAAATCAGAGCTGATAGAAAGTGCCGCCGAGGGCAAGTTAGAGGAATACGTCTCAGAAAACAAGGTCAGCGTTGAGGAGCTTAAGGAGGCTGCACCGATTCTTAAGCCCGATCAGGTGGAAAAGGTAGTCGGCAGAGTTGAAGGCATATCCGAACGCTTTGAAAGCATGAAAAAGAAAACCACCGAAGCTATGGCAGCGGCAAAGGAGCAGCTGAAACACGCCGGCGAACAGCTCGACGATAACTTTGTAAAATCCACCACAGAAGCCATGGAGGCTGCCAAGGAGCAGATTAAAGCCGCTCAGGAGAGAATAAGCGCCGCTTCGGAGGATATGAAGGATTCGCAGTTCTACAAAAGCAAAAACGGCGAAACTGTAGTCGTAGTAAACGGCAAGAGGGTCTATCCGAAAGCGGACGAAAACGGCTCCTGCAATTTCACTATTGAGCCGGACGGCAGCATCTCAGACAATGAATCGGACGACGACATCAGCTGGCTTCTGCCCTATCTGAGCGACGACGACATTGGCGAATTTGCCGACAAGCTGTACGAGTCGGAAGGCATTGCGGCTGTCATAAACATAGCTGACTCGGTAGACGAGGATTTGCTCGGCGAGATTGCCATGAAAGAGGTCCGCAAAAACGGCATTAAAGGCATAATTCCGATTGCAGAGTACCTCGACGAGGATAAGCTGGGCGAAATCGCCATGGAAGAGGTAAAAAAGAACGGCATTAAGAACATAATCCCGATAGCGGAGTACATTGGCGGGGATAAGCTTGGCGAAATCGCTTTGTATGAGGTTGAGCAGAACGGAATTGAAGACATTTTACCGATTGCAGAATATATTGACGAAGATGATCTGGGCAGAATTGCCCAAAAGGAGGTCGTTAAGAACGGTATTAAAAACATCGTCCCGATTGCGGAATATATCAATGAAGATATGCTGGGCGAAGCTGCCCTTTATGAGGCTGCGCATAACGGAACAGAAGGAATCCTTCCGATTGCCGAATACATTGATGAGGATAATCTGGGCAGAATTGCCGCAGTGGAGGTCGGCAAGAACGGGATTAATGGTATAATCCCGATTGCGGAATATATCGACGAGGATGTTCTCGGTGAAATTGCAAAGGATGAAGCCCGAAAGAACGGTCTTAAAGCCATCAAGCCGATAATTGAATATCTCGATGAGGACACCATCGGCGATATAGTCAGAGAATGTCGGAAGAAGTAAATCAAGGTTTGGCATATCCCCTGCACACGCAAAGTGCGGGGATATCTTTTTGCCGTGGGCGCGAATAATCCTTAAAAGCCGTGGAAAAATAGAGAAAAATATAGCTCAGGAGTTCTCCCATGAAAATTCTTTTTTACGATTCCAAGCCCTACGACGAAGCGTCCTTCAACAGCCTTCTCGGAGATTTCAGCGGCATTGAAATAGATTACATCCAGCCCGATTTAAACGCCCATACCGTCCGCCTGGCTCAGGGGTACGACGCCGTTTGTCTGTTTGTAGCCTCCGAGGTGGGCGCGGACATCATAAAAAGCCTTAAAGGGTTCGGGGTCAGGCTTATTCTTATGCGCTGCGCGGGAATAAACAACGTTGATGTATCCTCAGCCAAGGAGCAGGGCGTGCGGGTAATGCGGGTTCCGGCATACTCGCCCGAAGCTATTGCCGAGCACGCCGCGGCTCTGGCGTTTGCCGTAAACCGTCGGCTTCACAAGGCGTATATCCGCGTGCGGGAAAACAATTTCAGCCTTGCGGGTCTGACAGGCTTTAACTTCAACGGCAAGACCGCAGGAATCGTGGGCACGGGCAGGATCGGGGCGGCTATGGCAAAAATCTGCAACGGCTTGGGAATGAAGGTTATCGCATATGACAAATATCCCCGCACCGATATCCCCTATATCGAATACGTCGCGCCAAACGAGCTTTACCGGCAAAGCGACCTTATCTCGCTGCACTGCCCCTTAACCGAGGAGAGCTATCACATGATAAACCTTGATGCCATAAGTAAAATGAAGTCGGGTGTGATACTTGTAAACACCTCGCGCGGGGCGCTAATCAGCACCGAGGATCTTATAAAGGGCATCCGCTCGCACAAGTTCAGCGGAGTTGGCTTGGATGTTTATGAGGAGGAGACCCCGAACGTTTTTGAAAACCGCGAGGACGATATACTTGAAAGCTCGGTAACGGCAAGGCTGTTGTCCTTCCCGAACGTGATAGTAACATCCCATCAGGGCTTTCTTACCGCCGAAGCTTTGGAAGCAATAGCAAAAACCACCCTTGAAAACGCAAAGGCGTTTATGTCTGGCAGAATGATCCCAGAAAATACCGTTGTATAGTGGACGTTTTCAACAAGAACGCTCCGCATAGAATTGTTGAAAACGGCGATTTTGTAAAAAAACCTAAAACCCCCTTACATTTTTAAAAATGAAGTGCTATAATATATTTAAGTAGTTAATACACAATTATTTTGGTGCTTTATGAAAAAGCGAAGGTTTGCGGATCATCGCTGATTTGTGACCTTTTTTATTTTACAGGAACAGAAGGGGAAACAGTTGTTTAGCGTCAACGATTACGTTGTTTACGGCAGTGAAGGCGTTTGCAGGGTGGAAAGCATAGGCAAAAAGGACATAACGGGGCTGGATAAAGAAAAGGAGTACTATACCCTTGTCCCCGTTTACAAAAGCGGAAAAATCTACACGCCGACAGACTCGACCATAGTAATGCGCAGAGTGATAACAAAGGAACAGGCACAAAAGCTTGTTGCACATATAAAGGAGATAAGCTACGAGCTTGACGTTCCGAGAGACGCAAAGCTTGCTGCTGCGTTTTACAAGGAGCTTGTGCGTACATATGAATGTGAAAAGCTGATAAAAGTCATACGGCATATATTCCAAAAACAGCGCGAGCTTATTCCGCTGAAAAAGAATCTTCCGGCGGTGGACGCAAAGTATTTTAAGATGGCTCAGGATATTCTTTACGGCGAGCTGGGGTTTGCTTTGGGAATCGCGCCGAATCAGGTAAAAGGGTATATCGAGCAGAACTGCGGATGATAGTGCCGCATTGCGGACATATTAAAAGTTACATACCGGCGGTGAAATTAACTTTTCGCCGCTGTTTTTATACTAATTCCCAATCATCCTGTAGACAAAGCCGACAGATAAAATAAGACCAATCTAGGAAAGCGACCGCAGGAATACTTGCCGTATTGCAAGGGAGCTTGACGACGAGTGGGCTTATTTTAGCGGCAATTAATTCCGGCTTATGCCGGGATTTATTGCTTGATTTGACTATAGGGTGGTTGGGAATTAGTATTATATCTCTATCAATCTATTGTATCACGAAAACGTCTATATTTCAAGCATTTTTAGTTGACAGTAGGTCTGTCATGTGATAAAATATCAATAATTGTTTTATTTGGGACTGCCCGCCCCGCGAAAGTATGTGGGTTCAGCCGGTCTCGGAAAGGAATGTAAGAAAAATGAATTTAAGAATCTTCAAAAGTGATATGGAAATGCTGGGTGCGCTAACAGAGTTTTATCTCGGCGTTACTACATATCTTGATTCACATATAAACTATCCCAAGTGGACTCCGGGGGTATATCCTGGTGAGGAAAGCATACGCGCGGCGATAAACGCCGGAACTCAGTATGTATGCATGGAGGGCGACGAAATCGTCGGGGCGTTCATATACAACGCCGACCCTCAGGGAGCATACGAAAATGGCGACTGGGAGGTTGAACTTAACGAGGGTGAATACGCCGTCATCCACTCGCTGGCAGTTGCCGTTAAGCACTACGGCGAGGGTATCGGCACAAAAATGGTGGAGTTCTGCATAGAAAAAGCCAAAAACGAGGGCTATAAAGCGGTCAGACTGGATATCGTCCCCGAAAACATACCGGCAAAAAGGCTTTACGAAAAGGCTGGATTTAAGTATGCCGGCGAAAAGGATCTAAACAGAGGATTTGAGGATATCCCGACATTCCAGCTATTTGAATTGAATTTTTAGTCTAAAAGGTTGCATTAACCGAACTGTTTTTAGATAAATTAAACCGTCTGCCGGAAGATTGTCCCGACAGACGGTTAGTTTTTTACTTCTTTCTTGTATAAACCAGCCCCGCGACTGCGGCTATCAACGCGATAACCATCACGATAAGCGTCAGCGGATGACCGAATTGTGTCGTTACAAAAACTGTCGTAGGACCGTCAGCCCCGCCGATAATCCCGATAGAATCCCCGGAAACGCTGACGTTCGCACCCGAAGCCATATAGATTCCCAGCACAAGCAAAAACGCCATGTACAGCCCGACTATCGCAATCACGGCGATACACACCGCCCGAAGTGCCCTGCGCTTTGCCTGCGCGCTCCTTGCAAGCTGTTCGTTTATAAGGGTGAGCTTTTCAAGCACGATGCGCATATCGCTTGCTTCGTCCTCCAGCCCGGGAGTTTCTCCCAAAAGCGTAGACACCGGAATCTCAAACTGCCTTGCAATCTCCATAAGCATTTCCGAATCGGGGACGGACAAGCCCTTTTCCCATTTTGAAACGGTCTGGCGGACAACGTTCAGCTTCCCAGCCATCTCCTCCTGACTAAGCCCGCGAGATTGGCGGAGCTTTTTAAGATTATCACCAAGCATTTTTATCATCTTCCTTTCGTGGATAATTGTTTGTTGCAACAAGGTCATTTTACACGATTTTTGGGATATTAGCAAGCAATGGGTGTTAACATCATGTTAAAATGCGGTCAAAATCAACATTTTGCCCTTACATTACACTAAAATCAAGGATTATTTCCTTTCGTCCGTAACAATATGCTCAATTCCGGTATGCTCGCTTGTTAGATAGTCATGCATAAAGCTCGGAAAAGCTTTATACTTCCCAAGCTCTTCAATAGGGATCCAGTGCAGCTCCTCCTTGGTGTGACCAACGGTGTAGCTGTTCGATTCCGTCACCTTTTCGCCGCGCGGCTTCATCAGGTAATAAAGCGCGATTTCGTGACATTCAAGCCCTTTAAGCGAGCCGGTGTTTTCGTTAAAGAAATTTTCGTGGATAACCGCCAGACGGTCGATTTCATACCGGACGCCGGTCTCCTCAAAGACCTCCCGCTTAACGGCGTCCTCGGCAGTCTCACCCATATGTACTCCCCCGCCGACCGAATAAAGGTAGTCCTCATTTTTGTTGCCGATAAACAGCACACAGCCGTCCTCGACGATAATCGCCGCCGCACGGTATCTGAACCAGTTGTTGTCACTTGTAAAGCAGCAGTCCTGCATAATAAAATCGCCTCCGTAAAATTGTTGTTTTGACATTATAGCACCGGCTTAATTAAAAGTCAACCCCGCCGCAAAGCCTGATGACTTCTGCGACGGGGTGTTGTAATTATCGAAAAACGCTTATCCTTCCCTAATTCCAAAATACGGAATATACTCCTCACCAACCAGCGCAAGTATAAACTCCCACTGGTTCTGACAGGTATAAATCTCCGTTCCGACCGGCAGCACAGATGCCGTACCGTCGGAAAGCTCTGCCAGCTCCCTGTTGCTGCTGACCACTGATATCTCCATAAGCTTGTCGCCGGGGATGTAAAGGTTGTTGTAAAAACCGTCCACGCCGCCATACGGATGCCCCGCAAAGCTGATGTAAACCACACCTTGATAGATGATATAGTCGGTGTACTGCTCGTCAACATGGGTAATCATCCCGCATACAACCGGCTCTAAGACCTCTTCCTCGTCGTCAAGCACAACACTATCCTCATTCTCCGAAGTGGCAGTATCGGATGGTGCGGAATTCGTCGCCGAGGTTGCAGCTGCTTTTGTGGACTTTGCAGCCGACTTGGTGGTAGGTGCAGTTACTGCCATGGTGGTGGGCTGTGTTGTAGGATTCGTCGATGCCATGGTCGCTTGGGTGGTCGCCTCAGTAGTTGCTTCGGTGGTCGGAGATATTGTTGATACTGCCTCCGTCGCCTCGGTCACAGCTTCTGTCTGTGTTGTTTGGGATTCGTCCATGCCCGCGGTACTCGTATCTCCCGAAATAACGTCCGCAGCCTCAACAACCGGCGGCTCTGTCACTTGGGAGACACCCTCACGAATGTCGTCGGCATTGTTCGAGCAAGAGCAGGCAAGGATTGCAAAAATGGGTATTAGCATTAGTAAAAGTCGGCTTTTCATAGGATTGAGCACCTCCGGGGCATGGCATTAGTCTTTTTGATTATATTAATTATTACACATTATTAAGGAATTGTCAATCGTTTTTTAGAAAATTCAGAATTTTAAGTTTGAAATTATACTCAATGGTGTTAGTTTAATGTCCGAATGTACGTATTGTTCATTTAGGTAAAACACACCCGCAAAAGTCTGGAATCAGACGTTTGGACACTTTCGCGTATTCCCTTGCCATGTGCAATGCTCTCATTTCTAAGCCCGCGATAGGTGAAAAGCTTCAGGATAGCATCATCCAAGGTCATAGTAATAAGTCTGATATATCAAGAGCATCTGAACTATTTCGTGCAACTGCACTATTGTTGTTATAATAGTACATTCCCTGAACTGGATTAATTAATGATGCAGTGCCATCTTCATATACTTCCAAGAACAATAAATACTTATTTCCACATGAAAGATACTCAACATCATCACTCAAGTATTTACATCCATTAATGAAGCCTCCTAATTGCTTTACAGTTATATTAGAAACATCACCGTTGCCTTTAATAACACTTTTCACAGCGACATCAGTAAAAGTATAGGCTAAATTATTGTTTCCAACCAGCTCAGAGCTTTGATAACTGTTAGTAGGTTCACACACAATTATTAAGTCTGCTTTATTATATAGATCTGATGAATTCTCATACACCATGTAGTCGGTATATATTTGACACGTTTCTATACCGTTAGTATTTATTTCGCCATGTAAAGAAGCTTGGCTTGTGTTAGTTGCATACATCCTTGGGTACTTCTCATATATTGCCGTTATATCAAAAAACGTAGGAGCATAAATAATATTCCTATTTCGATTATGTTACATCAATGATTCTGAATTTGTAACCGGATTGTCCGCTAAGCCAAGCGGGTGTCCAAATTCATGCGTTATAGTACTAAGAAAATAATTGAACTTTGAGGTCGTATTAGGTGCATTTGTCAAAGACCTATTATTGATTTGAATTGTAAAATATGAAAGTCCACCCGATGAATTTGGATACGATAAACACATTCCATACCACGCATCGTTATAATCACCTGCATATATAGTATTTCGTGTGTTCTGTGATGAATTCGTAGTAGTAATATCTACAAGTGAAGCAGTGGCATCCCTCCAAGAATTTAGTGCTGTTGAAAGGTGATAATCAAGACCATAGTTGGAGATACTTTGATCTACATTAACTAAGAGCTTTGACGTTGAACTACTCGGGTTCATATACAAGTAGTTTTTTGATACAAGATCAAGTGTATAGCTGATTCCTCCAGCATAGTTGCACCACTAACAACTATATAATATGTAGCTCCAGCTGCACAGTTGTAAGTAATGCATGATTGATTGCCCAGGCTATCCCCAACTTGAAGAACATTATCGTTAGAATCCCTTATCGAAAGTAGATATTTTTCATCGTTCTGATACGATGATAATCTTATAAGAATCTTATCAGAACAACGAGATTTAAAGATAAAATAATCTACATCACCAGGTTTTCCAATCGTTCCATCATAAAAGCAGTCTACATCAACACTATTGGCGTTCGCCATTGAATTATTATCTTCAGTTTCTGTAAAATGAGATGCATTGACATAAACCGCCATAGAAACAACTATCGCCATTGCCAACAATACTGATAAAATGCGTTTCATAATTATACTCCTCCTTTTGTAATTCCATGTTACCAGTTAGTTCACTTAATTTGATGATCATCTGAATATAATATTACATATTTCAATCATTTTGTAACGCGAGAAATGTCGAATATAATATGGCGATATTAACAATGTTTCATCATTTATTAGTGCAAAATGTCACAAAGCCCAATAAGCAACTGACGTCTTACGTTTTATATCTCTCCCTCTTATTCCCTTTTCGCAATTTTCATCAGGTTCTCGCGACTATCAGGCATATCAAAAAATATACCGCCCAAAAGGACGGTATATTTTTTGGTCTGTCCGACAGGAATCGAACCTGCGCGCATACGGTCGGAGCGTAATGCTCTATCCACTGAGCTACGGACAGATATTAAGCTTCAGTGGGTATACCGTACATTTTATTGCACGGTATACCACACAAATAATTGAATTATCTTAGCTTTGCCCCCGCAGGAACTGAATCATCCAAAATCGTCAGTTTAGCACTGCCATCGGGCATTTCTGCACAGACTAACATTCCCTCGGACAGCTCTCCCGCAAGCTTGGCAGGCTTAAGGTTGGCTACAACCACTACCGTCTTTCCGACCAAATCCTCAGGATTGTACCACTTGGCGATTCCGGAAAGAACCTGCCTTGTTCCGATGCCGTCGTCAAGCTTGAATTTAAGCAGCTTTTTCGACTTTTCGAGCTTTTCGCACTCCAAAATCTTCGCCGCGCGCAGTTCTACCTTCATAAACTCGTTGATATCTATTTCGGGAGCCAGAACTATCGGCTCTGCCTGAGCTTCTTGCTCTTTCGCCTTCTTCTCGGCTTCCGCCTTTAATGCAGCCTTAACCGCTTCCATCTCGGCGTTAAGCTCATCTAAAAGCTTCTTTGAGTCGATTCTTGCAAACAGCGGCTCGGCAACGCCCACCTTTGAGCCTGCGGCATATCCGCCGAAAGCGCAAAGGGTGTCAAAGCCGTCAAGGTCGGTGTTGATCTCGGAAAGAATCTTTTTAGAGGTTTCGGGCATGATGGGTGCCAGCAGAATTCCTATAAAGCGTATCGCCTCAACAAGCTCGTACAAAACGGTTACAAGGCGCTTTTTGCCTTCCTCGGTCTTAGCCAAAGCCCACGGCTCAGTCTCATCGATATATTTGTTTGCGCGCCGCGCGAGGTTCAAAACATCGGCGCAGGCGTCTGCAAGCTTAAAGCCGTCGAAGTGAGCCGCCATGCTCTTTGCCGCCTCGACCGCCTTGGCTTCCAAATCATAGTCAAACTCGGTCTTGTCGTGCGGAGCGTCAACATAGCCGTCGAAATACTTGTTGACCATCGCGACGGTGCGGTTTACAAGGTTGCCTATAGTATTCGCAAGGTCAGTATTGTATCTGTCGATAATAGCCTCGTAGGTGATGGAACCGTCGTTGGTAAACGGCATTTCGGCGAGCATATAGTACCTTGTGGCGTCAACGCCGAACTTTTCAACAAGCTCGTCGGCATAGATGGTGTTGCCCACCGACTTTGACATCTTGTCCTTGCCGAAAAGCAGCCACGGGTGTGCAAAAATCTGCTTGGGCAGAGGCAGACCCAGCGCCATAAGCTCTACTATCCAGTAAATCGAATGAAATCTTAAAATGTCCTTGCCGATAACATGAGTGCAGTTCTGCCAGAAATATTTATATTGTTCGCTGGGATTGTCAACGTCATATCCCAAGCCCGAGATGTAGTTGGAAAGAGCATCAATCCATACATAAACAACGTGCTTAGGGTCGAAATCGACCGGTATTCCCCACTTGAAAGAGGAGCGGGTTATGCACAAATCCTGCAAACCGGGCTTTATAAAGTTATTCAGCATTTCTTTTTTGCGGGATTCCGGCTGAATGAAATCGGGATTGCTTTCAAAAAGCTCCTCAAGCTGCTTCTGATACTTTGAAAGCTTTAAGAAGTATGCTTCTTCCTTTGCCTTCTTTACCTCTCTGCCGCAGTCGGGGCATTTGCCGTCTACAAGCTGGGTTTCGGTGAAGAAGCTTTCGCAGGGGACGCAGTACCATCCCTCGTATTCTCCCTTATAGATATCGCCCTGTTCATAAAGCTTGCGGAATATCTTCTGAACGCACCTTTCGTGATCGGCGTCGGTGGTTCTAATAAATCTTGAATAGGAAACGTTCAGCATATCGCAGGTGCGCTTTATCTCGCCGGCGACGTTATCAACGTGCTGCTTGGGAGTGATTCCCGAAGCGGCGGCAAGCTCCTCGATCTTCTGACCGTGTTCGTCGGTTCCGGTAAGGAAGAATACGTCATAGCCCTGCATTCGCCTGAACCTCGCTATCGCGTCGGCGCAGACTACATCATAGGTGTTGCCGACATGGGGCTTTTTTGATGCGTAAGCAATAGCCGTTGTAATCAGGTATGGCTTTTTGTCCATAATTATCTTCCTTTCTTTTATGATTTCGCCCGATACGTTCGCAGGCGTTAACTTATATTATATAATATTCTGCGGATTTGTCAAGCGGTTATTTGGGAAAAATAGCAGGCTTAGTGTAATACTTAAACAATCCCGCCGCAAAATCCGCATTAAAGCGATTTGCGACGGGACTTTATTATCCTTCCTAATTCAAATTAGTATTATTCATATCCATCATGTCAAACGTTTCAACCAGTCTTTCGCACTTTTCCTCGTCGAAATGCTCGTTTACATTAAAGATAAGCTCGGCGCTGAGTCCGTCCCTTTTTAAAAGGTATACAAGAACCTCCTCGCCCTCAGACATTTTGCGGAGCTTGCAGCTGTACCCCGCGCCCTGCTCAGCCTCGGTTAAATCCCAAGAATCGTATCTTAAGATATTAAAGTCTTCATCCTCGGCGGACGGATAGATTGTTCCTACTTTGAACATCCAATCAATGCCGAAGTCCGCGCTTCCCCTGTTCCAGTTCCAGTCCGACGGAACATTAAGGGTTATGAACACCCTGTCGTCTTCGCTGACGCTTTCAAAGCCGTTTTTGGCAACGTTCAGGCGGGAATACTGCGCTATATAAACGTGCTCAAACTCGGACGGTTCAAGCGCTCCGCCTATGAAGTCGTAAAAATGCGGCAGCAGGCTTTCGTTCAGCTCGGCGTCGGAATATTGGTTCACGTCGAAACGTATGCAAAAGCAATATCTCTGACGTTCAACAAAGTAATAATGCCGCTCACTTGTGATACTGCTTCCGGCATCCTTTTCGGACACTTTCAGCATATAGCGGTAGGTTCTTTTGCTGTCAGCGCTGTTGTCTACGATTGAAAGATTGTCTTCGGAAGCGGTTTTTGCCAGCTTTGCAACAAGCTCGTCTACTATCGGCTGTTCATCGGC
>USEH01000054.1 GCA_900553675.1 uncultured Ruminococcus sp.
TCTGCCCCTCGACCCTGCAGCCTTGAAAGGCTGGCGAACTTTTTAAGTTTTTGCTCTTGAAAGTTTGATAGCTTTTACATCATAAATTCGTCATGAAATCTCAACATAATAAAAGGATTGGTGATAAATATGAACATCTGGCACGACATCGCACCCGAAAGAATTACTCCGGAGGACTTTTTGGCTGTCGTTGAAATCGAAAAGGGCAGCAAGAAAAAGTATGAGCTTGACAAGCAGACAGGTCTTATCCGCTTGGACAGGATTTTATACACCTCCACCCACTATCCCGCTAACTACGGATTTATCCCACGCACCCTTGCCGACGACGGTGACCCGCTTGATGTCCTGCTTTTATGCAACGAGCCCTTACATCCGCTTGTTCTGGTGGAGTGCTATCCCATCGGCGTTATCACCATGCTTGACAACGGCAAGAACGACGAAAAAATCATCGCTATTCCGTTTGAAGACCCCAATTTCAACGCGTATCGCGGTATCGAAGCCCTGCCCAGCCACATCTTTGCCGAAATGAAGCACTTTTTCTCGGTATACAAGCAGCTTGAGGGCAAGGAGACTGCCGTCAACGAGGTTATGGGTCAGAAAGAGGCTGTAAGGATTATCCGCGAGTGCATTGACAGGTACAATCAGGTATACGGCGCAAAGGGCGAATCCTCAAAGTCAAAAAAAGAAGACAAAGTAAAAGTCTGACGCATTATCGCGCACCAGTCGCGCAAAAATAAAACAGGGAGGTAAAAGGCTACGAACAGGAAAATATCCCTCGGACTTGCGGTTTCGCTTATGGCAATAGCCGCCGCAATCACCTTTATAATTTCTACAAGCTATTCCATGAACCTATACAACGGTCTTGTTGCAGACGTTCAGCAGCGCGCCGAGATGTACACCAAGCTTGAGCAGATAGACACCTATGTCCGCGCCTATTACAACGGCTCCATCAACGAGGACAAGCTGATTGAATCCTTGGCGCAGGCATACATCAGCGTTTTAGGCTCGGACAGTGCCGAATATTACGACGCTGAGGCTTACACTCTTTACAAGGAGCATTTAAGCGGCACACACCTTGGAATCGGCATCTACGCCGACGAGGTTGGCGGCTGTCCGCTGATTACCGACGTTTTAGCAAACAGTCCCGCGGCGGCGGTAGGGGTGAGCATAGGTGACAGTATCGTTGAAATAAACGGTCAGAGCGTAATCGAAATGGGCTACGACAAGGCATACTCTATGCTCAGGGCGGAAAACGGCACCCCCTTAACCATCACCCTGCGCTCGGGGGGAGAGGACAGAACGGTAGACCTTACCTCGGTTCAGATGACAGTGGCGTCGGTCAAGGCGGTCAGCTTTGACGGCTACGGCTACATTAAGGTCTACGAATTTTCGGAGAGGACATACCAGCAGTTTATGGCTGCATACTCGATGCTTCTTTCCTCCGAAGACACCAAGGGTCTTATAATCGACCTGCGCAACAACGGCGGCATGATCTTTGAGCCGGTGTTCAACCTGCTCAACACCATACTTCCAAAGGATTCCATACCGTATATATCCACAAACCTTGCAGGGGAGGATACCAACGCCGACCCCGCTTCGGGCAACTACAGCACTAACCGTCCGATAACGGTGCTTGTAAATTCGCGGACTCAGGGACCGGCTGAGCTTTTGGCAGCTTCGCTTGCGGACAACTGCGGAGCGAGGATAATAGGCTCGCAGACGGCAGGAAACGCCCAGCTCCGCGAGACCTACGCGCTATACGACAACACTGCCATCGCCCTGCCGATAGCCACCCTGAAAGCCCCGCAGACCCAGTTTTCGGGCACAGGCATAAAGCCGGAGTATGAAGTGGTAATGCTTGCGGACACCGAAGCCGACCTGATCGCTTTAGACAGCGTCACCGACGGATGCATCAAAAAGGCGATAGAGGTGCTTTCGCAGACTGTGGCACAGAATTAAATGAGTTAAAAATCAGCTCCGCGGTAAAAATCGCGGAGCTGATTTTTATTATTCTGCCATATTGATAACAAGCAGATTGCACTTTTTTGCATATTTAACTGTATACGCCGTTCCTCCGGTCTTTTCTGTTAAATAGCAAACGCAAGCGTTGCTATTGTCAACTAAATGTCTGTTGCGCTTATACATACAATCCTTTGTATATTCATCAGAGATATATACAACTTTATCTGCGGCTTCCTTTATAACTTCATATACCCGTTTGTCCTCAGACGACCATTTGTCGGCTTGAGACAGGCACGGCAATACAAGAATCAGCCTGATATCGGGGTAATCGGATTTAAGATTCAGTACCGTTTTAGCCGCAAGAGTGTCAAACCCCAATGCGCCGCCTGCGATGAAATATGTATATCCGTCGTTTATCAGCTTAATAACTGTGTCTTTCAGCCGCCAAGCAAGCTGATTAAGCTGCTCAGACGATATTTTTCTATGTCCTGTAAAGCAGACTGTATTATTTTTTTGTTCCATTACGTATCACCTCAAATACTAAAAATATTAATAGTTTTATTTCAACATTTATAGTATATCATATTCAAAAATAAGTATCAATAGTCTATAGAAGAATGTAAACAATATTTATAGACTATATTTGAAGGGAATGATATATTATGAGCGAATTATCCGTTATTATCGGTCAGCGAATCCGCAATTACAGGATTCAGAATAATTTAAGCCAAGAAAAATTAGCCGAGCTTGCAAGCTGTCATCCCACATACATTGGTCAGCTTGAACGCGGTGAGAAAAACGCCACAATTGAAAGCATTGCAAGGATATCTTCTGCCCTCGATATTCCTCTTTCCCGATTGCTTGAAAAGCTCGGCGGGGGCAATGAGCCCGACAACATTCCGCTAAAATGCTATGAGTTTCTCTCCACAAAAACAAAGCCCGAGCAGGAGCAGCTTTATAATATACTTTTAGAGATAGACAGCTACAAAAACAAATAATATTACGTAAAAACAACCGCAGTGTAATACTAATTTCCGTCTAAAATGAATCCAAAACTCGGGCACCAAATCGCTTTATCGTGGATTTTGCGCCTGAGTTTTGGTACATTTTTAGACGTAAATAAGTATAAGAACTTTCACCCAACCACTGCGGTCTTTTATGTGCAATGTGTATTATTTCCCCAGCAATATCTTAGTCTTAAGTATTGCCAACTGAGTTTTGCTGTCGGGGATCTCATCGTTCATGACCATTTCGACCGCCCGCTCAAACGGGATTTTCACTACATCCACAAACTCGTCAGCATCAAGGTGCTGGCTTGAAAAGCTGAGACCCTCTGCCAGGTACATATATATAACCTCGGTGTCGTAGGCAACGGTGGGGTAGAGCTTGCCCAAGCAGGTGATCTTTTCAGCCGTGGCGCCGACCTCCTCTTTAAGCTCTCTTATTCCGCATGCAAGCGGCTCTTCGCCCTTTTCGCGCTTTCCTGCCGGTATCTCTAAAAGAACCGATTTGAAGGGATAACGGAACTGCCTTACAAACAATATCTCATTATTTTCGGTGAGTGGAAGCACACACACTCCGCCGCTGTGTTCTATAACCTCCCGCATTGCCTTTTCGCCGTTTTCAAGCAAGACGGTGTCTCTGTGAAGCCTGACCACTCTGCCCTCAAAAATCGGGGTTGTATCCAGTGTTTTTTCAAACAAATGCTCGATTTTTTCGTCCATTTTAATAAGCCTTTCCTTTCATCAGTCGATGTATCTTAAAACCGCGACAACTCTGCCTATAATCGAAACCTCGTTCAGAATTATCGGCTGCATGGTGTCGTTTTCGGGCTGGAGCCTATAATGACCGTTTTCCTTGTAAAAGCGCTTGACAGTCGCATCGGTGCCGTCGACAAGCGCTACCACTATCTGACCGTTCTCCGCGGTCGAGGTCTGCTCCACGATAATGGTATCGCCGTCTAAAATAGCGGCGTTTATCATCGACTCGCCCCTTACCTTCAGGGCAAAAAGCTTGCCGTCGTAGTGCTTGGAGGATTTAAAGCTTATGTACCCCTCGATATCCTCGATTGCCGTTACCGTTCCCAGACCGGGAACCTTTATGTTGTTGTCGTCCCCCGCCAGACGGATGGCGCGGTTAAGATTATCCCCCTTGCGCTCGATAAGACCTGCCTCCACCAGCTTGCCCAAGATTCTATGCACAGTGGAGGTGGATTTGATTCCCAGCTCTGCGCATATTTCGCGGACGGACGGCGTAAAACCGTCGCTCGCGCGCTGCTTAACGTATTCGTAAACAGCCATGTCCTTTTCGTTGAGTGCCATAATTACAGCCCTGCCTTTCCTTCAGGCTCGGAGTTTTTCAGCTCACAAGCCAGTCTTTTTGCGACCTTATATATATCCCCGCAGCCAAGGGTTATAACCATGTCTCCGGGTTTAAGCTCCTTTTTGAGATACTCCACACAGTCGTTAAAGCTTGGAGTGAGCACACCGTTTTCGAGCTTTTCTACAAGCTGACCCGCCGACACGCCGAAGGTATTTTTCTCGCGCGAACCCATGATGTCGGTGACGACCGCCTTATCCGCTATCGACAAAGCCGAAACGAAATCGTCCATAAGCATTGCCGTCCGAGAATAGGTAAACGGCTGGTGCACCGCTATCAGACGCTTAAAGCCCAGTCCGCGTGCGGTTTTAAGGGTTGCAGCTATCTCGGCAGGATGGTGGGCATAGTCGTCAACAATAGTAACTCCTGCAACGTCGGCGATATGCTCGAACCTGCGTATTGCCCCCGCAAACTCAGCAAGACCCTTTGCAATACATTCGCAGCTTATCCCAAGATACCTCGCGGCGGCGGTGGCGGCGGTGGCATTTAGAACATTGTGCCTTCCGGGAACGCGTATCTGAGCGTTAAGCAGCTTATCTCCCTTATAATAAACGGTGAACCATGTTTTAAGACCCTCGGTTTTGGTTATAACAGGGTAGTAGTCGTTGGATTCACCCCAGCCGAAGGTTATCATGTCTTTGCCGGAGATATCCTTAACTGCGTCCAGCGTGTTTTCATCGTCGCCGTTATATACGACGCATTTTGAGGCGTTGGAAGCAAATTTTGTGAACGAGTGCTTTAAATTCTCAAGCGTTTTGAAGTAATCTAAATGATCCTCGTCGATATTTAAAATCAGCGCGACATCGGGGTAGAGCTTTAAAAATGTGTCCACAAACTCGCAGGATTCGCAGACCATGATATCGCTTTTGCCGTATCTTCCCGACCCGCCTATAGACTTAAGCTTGCCGCCCAGAACGCAGCCGAAGTCGCAGCCGCTCTCCAAAAAAATCTGGGCAAGCATAGAGGAAGTGGTAGTTTTGCCGTGCGTTCCCGAAACGCAGACGGCGTTTTTGTACCAGCTTGTAACCAAACCTAAAAGGTCCTTTCTCTCCAGAACCGGCACTCCGCTTTCCTTGGCAGCGATAAGCTCGGGGTTGTCTGCCATTATCGCGGCGGTGTGAACAATCAGATCAGCGCCGGCGATATTCTCTGCCCGCTGACCCAATGCAACCGGTATTCCCATTTTTCTTACGGCTTCAAGGGTTTCGGTTTCGTTATTGTCGGAGCCGGTCAGATAGTAGCCCATGCTGTGAAGTATCTGAGCCAGCGGATACATTCCGCTTCCGCCTATTCCTATAAAATGAATGTGCTTTTTTCCAGTTAAGATATTATCCATAGCAACCACCTATTAAACAAATGTTCGGATATAAATAGTATATTACATTTCCGCGAAAAAATAAACCCCTTTTTGAATATTTTTTCGGAAAAAAGGCAAAAATATTTTCATAAAGTAAGAAAGGACTTGCAAGTATGACAATAACAGGTATTAAAGTTAGAAAACTCATCCCCGAAGGCAGGCTGAAAGGCGTTATAAGCGTGACCTTTGACAACTCCTTTGCCGTCCACGACATAAAGGTGGTTCAGGGCGACGACCGTCTTTTTGTCGCGATGCCCTCGCGCAGGGACGACAACGGCGTGTTCCGCGATATCGTCCACCCCATCTCCAGCGAGGTAAGAGAGAAGATGGAGGGGGAGATCCTCGAAGCCTACTACGAGGCGGTTCAGAAAGAGCATAGCGAGCCTGAGCCGAGCTGAGGGGAGGGAATTGTCCCCGAAAGTGTTTTGTGAGATATGTGCGGAAGGATTCTGCACATATCTCTTTTTTGTCTTTTTCTTAAGAGGTCTATTTGAAAAGTGGCAAAAATCATGGGTATTTTTATTTGAAAAGTTGCTATTTTTTCGACTAAAATCTATTGAAAAGTTGCTTTAAATGTGCTACAATTTTATTGAAAAGTTGCGTAAGGGAGGAGAAAAGCTATGCTGTTTAGAAAAATATCAGCCGTCATCGAAGAGCATCTTAAATCGGGCTCGGACAAAATCCTGCTTGTTGACGGCGCAAGGCAGGTCGGAAAAACCTATATTATTAATCACATCGGCAAAAGGCTGTTCAGAAACTTTATCGAGCTGAACATGGTAGAGGATTCTCTCGGCGACAGGCTGTTTGCCAACACAAGAACGGTTGAAGACTTCTACCTTCAGGTGAGTATGCTTGCAGGCAACAGGATGGGTTCAAAGTCGGACACTCTTATATTTATCGACGAAATTCAGGCTTACCCCCAGCTTCTGACTCTTCTTAAATTCTTAAAAAGCGACAACCGCTTTACGTATATCGCAAGCGGCTCTCTGCTCGGCGTGACCTTATCCGAAACCACCTCGATTCCAATGGGCAGCATCCGCAAAATAAGGATGTTCCCGCTCGACTTTGAGGAGTTTTTGTACGCAAACGGCATGAACGAGCTTGCAATATCCGCTCTGCGGCGCAAATTTGAAAGGCTTGAAGCTTTAGATGAGCCGACCCATCGAAAGATGATGGATTTGTTCCGAAAGTATCTTCTTGTCGGGGGACTGCCCGACGCCGTAAATGCGTTTCTGGAAACAAAAAACATACTTGCTGTACGCGAAATACAAAGTGAGATTCACGATTACTACACCGCCGACGCTTCCAAGTACGATTCCGAGCGGAAGCTTAAAATCCGCCGCATATACGAGCTTATACCCTCGAATCTCGAAAACAAGAAAAAGAGGGTGGTGGCGCAGAATATCGAAAACAAAAAGGGAAGTACCTTTGCCGACTATCAGGACGAGTTCGAGTATCTTATAAGCGCAGGAATAGCTCTGAACGTTCAGGCAATTTCAAATCCCGCTTTCCCTCTTATACAGTCGAGCGGCAAGAATCTTCTGAAGCTCTACCTTAACGACGTCGGCATACTTTCGGGGATTCTTTACGGCAACAACATCCGCGCAATTTTAGACGACGAAAGGAGCATAAACCTCGGCTCTGTATACGAAAGCGTCGTGGCGAGTGAGCTTATAGCTCACGGTCATAAGTTGTTCTATTACGACAACCGGAATAAGGGCGAGGTGGATTATCTCATCGACGACTACGAAAGCCTTTCGGTGATTCCGATTGAGGTAAAATCGGGCAAGGATTACACAGTCCACAGCGCACTCAACACCTTTGTAAAAAACGAGGATTATCACGTCAAAAAGGCGTATGTGCTTTCAAATTCGGGTGAAATCGTAAAAGACGGCAAGGTGATATATCTGCCGGTGTATTTTTCGATGTTTTTGTGATTTCCGCAGCCAAACTAAAAACCGCAAGAATCGCGCTTAATTACCCAAAATTTTTACCTCATATCCCTTTACAAATTGGTGGAATTGTGATAGAATATACCTTGCAATGTTATGCAAAGGCATATCAACGATATACTAACGTATCAACGATATACAAAGTATATCTATGCAAAGTATAACTTCCAAATCAACAAGGAGGATATTTATGGCAAGAAAAATGAAAACCATGGATGGTAACAACGCGGCTGCATGGGCGGCATATCCGTTTACCGAAGTCGCTGCTATCTATCCTATCACCCCTTCCTCAGTAATGGCTGAGGTTACGGACGCTTGGAGCGCCAAGGGACAGACCAACCTCTTCAACACCCCCGTTAGAGTTGCAGAAATGCAGTCTGAGGCGGGCGCTGCCGGTACTGTTCACGGCTCACTGTCCGCAGGTGCGCTTACCACTACTTATACTGCTTCTCAGGGTCTTCTTCTGATGATCCCCAATATGTATAAGATCGCCGGCGAGCTTCTGCCCTGCGTTATCCACGTTTCCGCAAGATGTGTAGCAAGCCACGCTCTTAACATCTTCGGCGACCATTCGGATATCTATGCATGCCGTCAGACCGGCTTTGCAATGCTCTGCTCCACCAACCCTCAGGAGGTTATGGATCTGGGCACCATCGCTCACCTTTCCACTATTAAGTCAAGAGTTCCTTTCCTTCACTTCTTCGACGGCTTCAGAACCTCTCACGAGATTCAGAAGATTGAGACCTGGGACAAGGCTGACGTTGCCGAGATGGTTGACTGGGACGCACTCGACGCTTTCAGAAACCGCGCGATCAACCCCGAGCACCCCGTTCTCCGCGGTTCCGCTCAGAACCCCGACATCTTCTTCCAGGCTCGTGAGGCCTGCAACACCTACTACGACGCTGTTCCCGGCATCGTAGAGGAGTACATGGACAAGGTTAATGCCAAGATCGGCACTAACTACAAGCTGTTCAACTACTACGGAGCTCCCGACGCTACCAAGGTTATCGTAGCTATGGGCTCGGTATGCGACACTATTGAAGAAACTATCGATTACCTCAACGCTCAGGGCGAAAAGTTAGGTCTTGTCAAGGTAAGACTTTACAGACCTTTCCGCGCGGACAAGCTTGTTGAAGCTATCCCCGATACCGTTAAGATGATCTCCGTTTTAGACAGAACCAAGGAGCCCGGCTCTTTGGGCGAGCCTTTGTATCTCGATGTTGTTGCTGCTTTGAAGAACTCCAAGTTTGCTTCTGTTCCCGTTGCTTCGGGCAGATACGGACTCGGCTCCAAGGACACCACTCCTGATCAGATCAAGGCTGTTTATGACAACTGCGCTTACTGCGACAGCTACAAGCCCAGATTCACCATCGGCATTGTCGATGATGTTACCAACCTTTCGCTTCCCACCTGCGGCAAGCTTAACTCCGCTCCTGCCGGAACTATTTCCTGCAAGTTCTGGGGTCTTGGCTCTGACGGTACAGTTGGTGCTAACAAGAACTCCATCAAGATCATCGGCGACCACACCGACAAGTATGCTCAGGCTTACTTTGCATACGACTCCAAGAAGTCGGGCGGCGTAACCGTTTCTCACCTTAGATTCGGCGATACACCCATCAAGTCGTCTTACCTTATCAACCAGGCTGACTTTGTCGCCTGCCATAACGAGTCTTACATCACCAAGTACGACATGGTTCAGGACGTTAAGCCCGGCGGAACCTTCCTGCTCAACTGCCAGTGGACCGTTGACGAGCTCGACGAAAAGCTCCCCGGTCAGGTTAAGAGATATATTGCCGACAACAACGTTAAGTTCTACATCATCAACGGCGTTGAGATCGGCAAGAAGATCGGCTTAGGCTCTCGAATCAACACCGTTTTGCAGTCCGCATTCTTCAAGCTTGCTAACATCATCCCGATAGATGAAGCTATCAAGTACATGAAGGACGCTGCAACCGCTTCCTACTCCAAGAAGGGCGACGCTATCGTTAAGATGAACCACGACGCTATCGACGCAGGATGCAACAGCGTTGTTGAAGTAAACGTTCCCGAGTCGTGGAAGACCGCTGCCGACACTGCAATGGGTATGCCCGCTGCTACCGGCGACAACAAGACCCTTGTTGACTATGTTAACAACATCCTTATCCCCTGCAACGCACAGCAGGGCGACAAGCTTCCTGTTTCCACCTTCGTTGAGAATGCCGACGGCACCTTCCCGCAGGGCTCCGCAGCATTCGAGAAGAGAGGAATAGCTATCGACGTTCCCGCTTGGAACTCCGATAACTGCATCCAGTGCAACTTCTGCTCTTATGTCTGCCCGCACGCAGTTATCCGTCCTGTAATCATGACTCAGGCTGAGCTTGACGCTGCTCCCGAGCTTGCAAAGACCAAGGCTAAGCCCGCAACCGGTATGCCCGGCTACTACTTTGTTATGACTATGTCGGCTTTAGACTGCACAGGCTGCGGCTCCTGCGTTAACGTATGTCCCGGCAAGAAGGGTGAGAAGGCACTTTCTATGAGACCTCTCGACGAGCAGCTTGCAGAGCAGGAGGTATTCAACTACGCTCTTACTCTTGCAGACAAGCCCGAGGTTCACGAAAAGTTCAAGGAGACCACCGTTAAGGGCTCGCAGTTCAAGCAGCCGCTTCTCGAATTCTCCGGCGCATGCGCAGGCTGCGGCGAAACTCCTTATGCTAAACTTATAACTCAGCTCTTCGGCGACAGAATGTATATTGCAAACGCTACCGGTTGCTCTTCTATCTGGGGCGGCTCTGCTCCTTCAACTCCTTACACCACCAACAAGGCTGGTAAGGGTCCCGCTTGGGCTAACTCGCTGTTTGAAGACAACGCCGAGTATGGCTATGGTATGTTCTTAGCACAGAACACCATCCGTCAGAGAAACATTGCAAGACTTTTGGAAATTGCAAAGACTCTTGAATGCCCCGAGTGCAAAGCAGTTATCGAGGAATACCTCTCCACCGTTGAAGACGGCAAGGCTAACAGCGTTGCTACCGACAAGCTGATTGAGGTTCTTCCCAAGATTGGCACTCCCGAGGCTATGGCAGTTCTGAAGGACAAGGACTTTTTGAGAAAGAAATCCATGTGGATCTTCGGCGGCGACGGCTGGGCTTATGATATCGGCTTCGGCGGATTGGATCACGTTATCGCTCAGAACGAGGATATCAACATCTTCGTATTCGACACCGAGGTTTACTCCAACACCGGCGGACAGTCCTCCAAGTCCACTCCTACCGGCGCAATCGCACAGTTTGCGGCAGCAGGTAAGGCTATCAAGAAGAAGGACCTTGCAGGTATTGCAATGACCTACGGCTACGTTTACGTTGCTCACGTTGCAATGGGCGCTGACTACAACCAGTGCATCAAGGCTATTGCCGAGGCTGAAAGCTACCACGGTCCTTCGCTGATCATCGGTTATGCTCCTTGTATCAACCATGGTATCAAGGGCGGCATGAGCATTGCTCAGACTGAGGAGAAGAAGGCTGTTGAGGCAGGCTACTGGCATCTTTACAGATACGATCCCAGACTGGCTGCCGAGGGCAAGAATCCCTTCCAGCTTGATTCCAAGGCTCCTACAAAGGACTACAAGGACTTCATCATGGGTGAGGTCAGATACAACTCGCTGGCAAGATCCAACCCCGAAAGAGCAGAAAAGCTCTTCGGTGCGGCTGTTGAGAATGCTAAGCTCAGATATGATTATCTTGTTGATCTGGCTAAAAACGATTGATAAGCAAGTGCTGAAAATATAAACTCCGCCCCCTGTTCGCATAGAGCAGGGGGCGGAGATGTAGATAAGAACAGATAAGAGAGAAAAGTGAAAAGAGAAGAGTTAAGAGATAATGTGTCGGCTTGACGCCGACGGATTATATTGCCGCAAAGCG
>USEH01000055.1 GCA_900553675.1 uncultured Ruminococcus sp.
GCGAGGATATTATGAGAAAATTTGATACCAAAGTTCAGCACCTGAAATACAAGGTGCTTCGCGAGGTTGCTCGTCAGGCGTGGAAGGACACGCTATTCGACAATCTTCTGGACATTCCAAAAATTATAGTCCCCGGAAACACTCCTACCATGCGCTGCTGCGTTTACAAGGAGCGCGCGATCTTAGCCGAGCGCGTTAAGATTGCCATGGGCGGGGACAAGGAGAACCCCAACGTTATCGAGGTTATAGACATCGCCTGCGACGAATGTCCCGTCGGCGGATACGAGGTCACCAATGCCTGCCGCGGCTGTTTAGCTCACCGGTGCGAGGACGTTTGTCGGTTCGGTGCAATCTCGTTTGACGAGAATCACGTGGCGCACATCGACAAATCCAAGTGCCGCGAATGCGGAGCGTGCTCAAAGGTCTGCCCTTACACCGCTATTGTCGGACGCAAGCGTCCCTGTCAGAACGCCTGCAAGGTAAAAGCCATCTCGATGAACGAGCACAAGGCGGCTACCATCGACAATTCCAAGTGCATTTCCTGCGGTGCCTGCGTTTACCAGTGTCCGTTCGGAGCCATCATGGACAAGTCCTACATGCTCAACGTAATTGACCTTCTTAAAAAGAGCCAGCAGGGCAGGAATTACCGTCTTTATGCGGTTGTTGCGCCGTCTATTTCCAGTCAGTTCACCTATGCAAAGTTAGGTCAGGTTATTACCGGACTTAAAGAGCTGGGCTTCCACACCGTTGTTGAAGCCGCCCTTGGCGCGGACATGGTTGCTCAGGCTGAATCCCGCGAGCTTGCGGAAAAAGGCTTCTTAACAAGCTCCTGCTGTCCTGCGTTTGTCAGCTACATTGAAAAGAGCTTCCCGGAGATTAAGCCATACGTTTCACACAATCTCTCACCTATGGCAACTATTGCCAAGTACATAAAGGACACCACCCCCAACGCCAAAATCATCTTTATCGGTCCATGCACCGCCAAAAAGATGGAGATTCAGCGCGAGGAGGTAAAGCCATACGTTGACGCTGTTCTGACCTTTGAGGAGCTTCAGGCACTGTTTGACTCCAAGGACATCGACATAACCACCCTTGAAGAGGGAGTTTTAGACAACGCCAGCTATTTTGGAAGAATATTCGCCCGCTGCGGAGGACTTTCCGACGCTGTTGTGGAAGGTCTTAAGGAGCAGGGACTTGACGACGATTTCGAGCTTAAAGCGATATCCTGCGACGGCATTGAGGCGTGCAGGATGGCGCTTTTGAAGAAGTCTAAGAACGTTCTTGACGCCAACTTTATCGAGGGCATGGCGTGCGTTGGCGGATGCATCGGCGGCGCGGGCTGTCTGACTCACGGTGAAAAGAGCAAGTCGGACGTTGACAAGTACGGCAGAGAGGCGTTTGAAAAGACCATCGCCGACGCTGTTTCGGTACTTAATAATCCGTTTGCGAAGTAAAATGTAAAAAAATCGCGCCTACCGGCAAAATGAACAGCCGGTGGGCGCAGTTTTTGTGATATTCACTAATAGATTTCGGCATTACTGTCCGATTTGCCTTCTGAGAGCTTCTTGCAGGGTTTGAGAAAAGTTTATACCCTTGCGTTCGGCTTCTGCGTTGAGCCAATACGGTATAGTAAGCGTTTTTTTAACGGTGGAGCGGCGTATATTCTCTCTGAAAGCGGGCATAAAAACGTTTATCATGCAAAGTGTGCTGCCGCTTGGCAGGTGTATGTCAGATATTCTTGAAGCGTTGGGAATAGCCTCACCGTCCTCCTCCATACCATAAAGGTGAAGCCCCAAGGCTTCTGTTGCGTTTTTAACTGCCTCCTCCATTGTGTCTGCGCAGGGAAGGCATCCCGGAAGATCCGGAAATTCAATTGAAATTCCGTTTTCTTCGGGAGTAAAGATTGCCGGAAATAAATATTCGTTTTTCATTGTGAACCGAATCCTTTCTTCACCGGAGGGAAATTGCTATTTCAATTCGATTCCGGCTTGTTTTGCGATTGCCTTTAAAGTTCCTATTGGAACGTCTTTTTTAGGGTGAGTTAAAGTAACCCGCCCTGACTTAGTTGGGTGCTTAAATTGGTGATGGTCTCCAACGCATCCTACCTCGTACCAGCCGTCGTTTTTCAATATTTTCATGACCTCATTGGATGAGTAGCTTTTCATTTTCGCAACCACGCCTTTCGCGTATGCTTAGGTGTTTTGTATATATTATTATAACACGTGGTATTGCACGTGTCAATAGATTATATTGAATTAATGCAATATTTCGCGGTGCTGAGTTGTATTATGTATGAAGAACTCAATCAGTGCCGTTGCGAGCGGTGCTTTCTAAAACTGAGTATTCTTCTATTCATGTTTCTTTCATCGCAAAAAGGGGAGGGTAAAGGCTTTTTCGCCGATATCCTCCCCGATTTGCATTATTTTCAGAATTTTACGCCGGTTTTCTCAAATCAACCGTCATTCCGCTTCGTAAAGACCAAGCTCCCGAAGATTGTCTATCATATCCGCGGCGGTTTCGCCATCGCACTCCACCGATTCGCCGGAAATCGGGCTGTCCTCGCTTATGATATCCCAAAGTGTCAGCGCAGCGGGATTCTCGGAATATCCCATATCTGAAAGAATTTTTTTGAACGCCCCGATATTCTGAGAGTAGACGCTCAGCTGCTGGTACTCCTGCATATAAACCTCGTCTCCTGACTTGTGAGAGCCGAAGCCAAAGCGCAGAACGCCGTCGCTGTACAGTATCCCGCCGTATCGCTTTAAGATAGCTCTGATTACAGGCAGGGTGCAGTTGTCAAGATAGTAGGTTTTGTATTCGCCGGAAGCGTCCCCACTTTCTTCGGCTGGAAGCTCCGCAAAGAAGAACAGCGGTTCTGAAAGCGCCCCTGCCGCTTTTGGGAAGAAGGCGGAGTAATCCTCGGCGGAAAGGGTTAAAACAAGGCTATCGCCGTCCTGCTTGAACTCGGCTTTCAGCTTATCCGCTTCTGAAAATTCGATTCCGTGTATCAGCTTGATTTGTTTTGACATGGCGGACACTTCCTTTCTTAGTTACTGCGGTTGATTATTCCTCTTCGATCTGATATTTTTGTGCATATACTGCATATTTTTCATCAAAGTATGCATTGTCGTGCTTCATTTTTCTCAATGAAGAGTGGAGATTCATGTTGTTATGGGCGGCGTCTATTACGCATACTGCAAGGTTAGAGCAGTGGTCGGCGGTTCTTTCGAGATTCGTTAAAAGATCCGACCAGATAAATCCGACTTCGATAGAGCACTCGCCGTTTTTCAGGCGGACTATATGACCGTTTCTGAGCTTATCGCGAAGCTTATCTATAACCTGCTCAAGCGGCTCGACTTTTCGGGCGGAGTTCAGGTCGTTATTGATGAAGGCATCGCAGGAGAGCGAAAGGATTTCGGTAACTGCGTTGCAGAGCATATAGAGCTCGTTTTTGGCTGCCGATGTGAACTGGATTTCCTTGTCCTTAAGCTCTTCGGCGGACTCCAAAATGTTCACGCTGTGGTCGGATATGCGCTCAAAGTCGCCTATTGCTTTTAAAAGCTTGGAGATTGTTGCACTGTCGCTGTCGCTGACCCTGTGGCGGCTGAGCTTAACAAGGTATGTACCCAGAATATCCTCGTAGTGGTCGGCTTTTTCCTCCGACTCGCGGATTAAATCGGCGGTTTTGGAATCGTACTTTTCCAGCATCTTTATGCTGTCGTTGAGGGCGGATGCTGAAAGATTTGCCATCTCGCATACAAGCTTTGAGCAGCGTGCCAAGGCTACAGGCGGGGTGTCCAGCAGTCTTTCGTCGAGCTCGGTGACTACTTCCTTCTTGTCGTTTTCGGGGACAAGCTTTATGGCAAGCTTTTCAAGCAGCGAAGACATCGGAAGCATAATTGCGGTGCAGGCTACGTTGAATATCGTGTGAACTATCGCCACGCCGAGGTATGAAGCGGAAGCGTCGAGAATTGCGGGCTTGAATACATATGAAATCACGCTGAAAACGCTGAGCCAGATGACCGCACCAGCTACGTTGAATGTAAGGTGAACAACGGCTGCGCGCTTGGCGTTTTTGTTTGTTCCCAAGGAGGAAAGAATGGCGGTTATGCAGGTGCCTATGTTCTGACCCATGATAATCGGAACCGCCGCTCCGTATGAAACCTGCCCTGTCGAGGACAGCGCCTGAAGTATACCGACCGATGCCGAGCTGGACTGTATTACGGCAGTAAGCACAGCGCCGACTATAACTCCGAGGAAGGGATTTTTGAACGCGACGAACAGCCGCTGGAACTGCGGAAGCTCCGCCAGACCCGAAACAGAGTCTGCCATAGCGTCCATTCCGAACATAAGCGTTGCAAAGCCTAAAAGGATAGTGCCGGTGTCCTTTTTCTTGCTGGTTTTGCCGAACATCATAAGGCAGGTTCCTATCAGCGCAAGCACCGGCGTGAAGGAGGACGGCTTAAGCAGCTGCACAAACACGTTGTCGCTGGAGATTCCGCCAAGGCTTAACACCCATGCGGTAGCAGTTGTACCTATATTCGCGCCCATTATAACGCTGATGGACTGCCGAAGCGTCATAATTCCTGAGTTTACAAAGCCTACAACCATAACGGTGGTTGCAGAGGAGCTTTGGATTATCGCGGTAACGCCAAGACCGGTTAAAAATCCGGCGAGCTTATTTTTGGTGAGCTTGGCAAGTATCTTTTTAAGACCTTCACCGGCTCTGCGCTCCAGGGCTTCGCCCATTATGCTCATTCCGAACAGGAAAAGGCAGAGTCCTCCTATCAGAGCAAGTAAATCGAAAATGTTCATGTAAGCACCTCGTGATTCAAATACTACTCTATTTAAAACCGGAAGCTTCCGGCGTTGTCTTTTTGGCTTTTGAGAGATTTTGGATACCTTGGGGTGGCTGATTGCAGCTTTTTAAGTCTGCTGAAAGCGTGATTTTGCTGATTGAGTACGAAAATTTGTATCAATATCCGGCGCTTTGCCGGAGTTTGTCCGTATAAGTGTACATATCGCCCAATATAATATAAGTAAAGTAAAACGAAAAGGGGAATGCAAAATGTTATTTTACGCAGCGACACTTGCTCTCGGACTTATAGGTATATACAAATTCAGAACGGCGATGCTGATAATCCAGCGAAGAAACGACGCCAAGCTTTTAAATTCTTCATCTGACATTATAACAGAAGAACAAAGTGATTTCAAGGGCTTAAAGCGGGCAGGGTGACAAAATGCAATGTAAAATTTTTATGGACAAAATTCGCTTTACCGGAGAGCTTCCCGCAGGGTCGTATCTCAATGGTATTCCGGCGGTAAGGTGGCTCAGGGATAATAAGGAGCTTTGCTTTGATTCTCCGGTTACCATCCTTTGCGGCGAGAACGGAGCGGGAAAGTCCACCCTGATAGAAGCCATTGCGATAAAATGCGGCTTCAATCCGGAGGGCGGCACCAAAAACTACTGCTTTTCAACAAGCGACACCCACTCGCCGCTTCATGCCGCGCTTACGGTTTCAAGGCTTGCCCGCGAGCGGGACGGCTACTTTCTGCGCGCGGAGAGCTTTTACAATGCGTCTACCTACCTTGAAGAGCTGGACAAAATAAAATGTCCCCTGCCGCCGGTGCTTGATTCCTATGGCGGAGCAAGCCTGCACACCCGCTCACACGGTGAGGCGTTTATGGCGTTGATGGAAAACCGCTTTGGCGGCAACGGACTGTATGTCTTAGACGAACCGGAGGCAGCACTGTCGCCTATGAGGATTCTCAGAATGCTTGTTCGTATGCACGAGCTTGTGGAGCGCGGCTCGCAGTTTATAATTTCCACCCACTCGCCGATAGTGATGGCGTACCCAAATGCGGTAATCTACGAGCTTTCGCAAAAGGGGATAGAAAAAACCCACTGGCGGGCAACCGAGCATTACGCGGTTACCAAGTGGGTCTTAGATGATGACAACGCCGTTGAAAAGCTTCTTAACGAAAGCGAAAACGATAAATAAGCCCTTCACCGCTTTGATTTAGCGGCGGAGGGCTGTATTTTCAGTGAAATAAACTCATTATTCCCCGTCAATATAGGCATTGAGCTTGGTTTTTATGGCATTTTTGGCTTCACCGGTAAGTCCGACATCTTCAAAGAAAGGAAGTATGCGCTTTATATCCTCGGCAGTTATGCCGGCTGCGGCGTAGTCCTCGGCAAAGTGGGTGTATATCCATTTGAGGGAATACAGGTTTTCGCCCTTGCAGATGGCTGTTTCAGCCGCAAAATGCTGTGCTATTGCCTCGCTGTCAGACGAAAGAAGGATATCTATGTCCTCGTCGGTCAAATCCTCGTTTTCATTGCCGCTGCGCTCTTTTACAAGAATCTCCCTTACCTTATCCTGCGGAATCTGATAGCGCTTTATAAGCGAATAGAGATTAACGACTTCGGCAACCGAGGTATAATCGCTCTGAGCGCTGCTTGCAGCAGCCGCCCACTGCGTAAAATCGTCAACACCGGCGAGCTCTACAAACGATATGCTTATATAGTTGAGCTTTAGGTTGGTGGCAGCGTAATACGTAAGATTATAGTCGCCGTCGGAAACGTAATCCTCGCCGAATGGTTCGGGCATCGGCGAGCCTATGATATACGGCTCATAGTATTCCTCGGTGACTTCGGTTTCGTCCTGCTGTGAATCATCAGCCGGCTGAGGGTCTTCGATGGGGTCCTGCTTTTTCTGAACCGAGCAGGAGCAGAAAGCCGCGGCAACGGCAAGGGCAGTTATAAGGCAGATGAGGTTTTTCAAGATTTTCATTGGTTTTATCCTTTCTTGATGAGCAAATCCGGCGCGGCTGAATATAAGCATATTCAAAGATCAAAGTCTGTCGGCTGCATGTTATTTATTCGGAATCTGAATTGCAACGGAGCATCCTGCAAATTCGGTATCGCTTTGCAGACGGTTTTCTCTTAAGGACAGGCGGACATTAAGCGTTCCGCCGCGCAGAGACAAAAGCTCCTGAGGGCTGAGCGATATTGTCATATCAATGCAGTCTCTTCCCAGAATTGAGGGGCAGTTGACGCCGGCGTTCTGAGTTAGTATCTGACCGTCGGAGGAGGTTATGCTGAAATCGGTGGCAGAAAAAAGCTCGTAGTCTTTAAACCATCCCGATGTGAACCTGAAGCGAACCTGATTTGCAGCCGGGTCGGATATAAGATAGGCACCGGAAAGCTTGATATTATTGTTATCCGAGGTATCGCAGCTCAGCTTTTCGGATGTGTAGCCGTCTGAAAACTGATTGGCTTCGCCGAAGAGTATCGGGCTGTCCAATCCCGAGCGGAATCGCACTTCAAAAAAGACTGCCATTGAAACTGCAATTAATACCACTACAGCGGCGGCAGCTACTACCGGCTTTACAAATTTAAAAGTTCCTTTCTTCATATCTTTACTCTTTATGACAATAACGGGACGGCTGTGATTACAGCATATCATATATTTTATATTGTGTCAATATAATTCGGCAATAAATAACATCTTTACCTTTCGGAGATTTATGCGCGGCGCAGAAAAGCGCACAAAATTATTCTTCACTTATCCCGAAAATAGCTTTCCATTCCTCATGGCTGAGAACGGCAGTGGATAGTATTATTATTCCATGAGTACAGGTGAGTACATTTTTAAGCTTTCTCTCGCCTTTGCTCTGTCGGCAGACTCCGTCGTACGCTTTGGCTCAGACATATTCGCAGACTCAGACGAGCGTGCATCGATCTCCGCCTGAGTTTTCTTTTTGGCTTCCGCCTGCTCTTTTTGCAGTGCAAGAAGGGCTTCCGATTTTTCGGGATCATCCCAGAAGTCGGGGTCGTAGGCATGAATAACGCCCGGGCGGGTACCCCTATGCCAATACGGGTTATAATAATCCTTTAAAACGCAGCTTCCGTCCTTAAAGCCGACTATAAGCTCGATGGTATCGATTGAATGTGAGGTCTTGTCGGAATAGTTAAACCTGAACTTAAGGTCGCTGACGATTTCCAGCCAGATGCAGTCCTTAATCGGCTTAAAATTGTGAAGCTTGAAGCTTACGCTGTGTTCGCTGACGCTTCCCGGTTTAAATATTGAACCTTCACCTTGGTAAATGCCCTTCATGTATTCCAGAAAGTCGGCGTTAGAGATATATTTTGATAAATCGCAGTCGTCTGAGATATAGTGCGCGCCGTTGTAAAAATCCTCTAAAAATTCCTCGGCGAATTTGTAGGCTTTGTCGACTTCATCATCGCGCTCATGGGTTTTGTGCGACTGCGCAAGTATTTCATCCGAGCGCTCCACCGATTCCGAATCCCATTCCTTTTGGTGTTCAAGGATTTCGGAGACTGTCGGGCTGCTCTTCCAGAAGTCCTTATTGTATATAGTGGTAAGATTGCCCCTTGTGTATTCAAGGTAGGGGTCGTGCGGGATATACCAGTCGTAAATTTTCAGACCGTCGCCGCTGTTGGCGATAAGAAGATAAACGCCGTCGCCAAGTCCGCTTCTGAAGCTTGCGTCTGAGTATCTCCAGGATGCGCGCACCGCGACATACAGCCTTATGCAGTCGCCGAGGTTTTCGGACTCTTTAAGCTCCGTTTCAAGCTGATATTCAAGCCTTTGTGGGGCAAGAATAAGTTTTTCCGAGCTTCTTGCGCCTTCAATCCTGCCGTTCGTATAGACCAAAAGCGGATTTGGCGCGATATACGGCGATAGGTCGTATTCCGCCGAGGTGTGCAGGGCAGGGTAGTACTCTCTTAAAAAGCTCTCCGCGAGAGCATAGGCGGAATCGACGGCTGAAGAGTAATCGATTGCGGGGGCTGAGTCTGCCTCTGCGCGTTCGGTTATTTTTTCGTTCCACTTTTTCTGCTTTTCGAGGATGTCCGAAACGGCAGGGTCGCTTTTCCAGAAGTCCTTGTCCGAAATTTCTGCAACTTCGCCCCTTGTCGACTCGTCATAGGGGTCGTGCGGAAAATACCAATCGCATATTTCAAGACCGTATTCGCCCACGGCAATAAGCATATAAGAATCCTCCGAATAGCTTTCAGGCTCGCTTTCATCCTCGCTGTAGAAATACTTTGCCGTTGCCGACATATGCAGTCTTAAGCAGTCGCTCAGCCTTTCGCATGAAATCTGCCCGACCGTAAGCTCATATCCGTTTTTATTTCCGACAAGGAGCTTTCCCGCATGGGTTTTGCAGTCAACGCGGCTGATTACGTATGCAAGAAATGTGTCTGTGGAGATGTACTTTGAATAGTCATAGTACTCATACAAATCTATTGCGCGGTAGTAATCCGTAAGAAACTTTTTCGCAAGGGCATATGCCTCGGCGGTATCGATATTATCGGTTGCGTTCTTGCTTTCTTCGGCAAAAGCCGTCAGGCTAAGGGACAATATAAGCGCAATCGCAAGCGCGAGGGATAGTATAGCTGACAAAAGCTTTTTCATGTCTGTATTCCTTTCTTTAATCTGCAAATATATCTGCTTCTCGGACGGTTTACGGCTCGACAACCTCTAAAAAGACAATATTCTCGGCGATTTTCATAAGCTCGTCAACGCCGAACTCAGCGTCTAAGAAATAAGCATAGCCGTTTTTGTACCAGATAAGGCTGCTGCTGTCGCTGTCGTCGGCGGCTTCGTAGAAATAATAGGTTTGTTTGTCCTTGGTTATTATGTCAAAGGTGTGAAGCTTGGAGTCGATGTAGAGACTGCCGTCGCCGATGAAGTAGTTGAAGCGGAACTGCTCGAAATCGTCGTTTTTGTACACCTGCCAAGCTATGGTGTCTTCGGAGCCGTAGGTTATGCTGTACAGATAGTACCCCTCGGGGATATATCCAAGCTTAACATATGGGTTGAACTCGGCAGCGTCGCCGTTGGCACTGAAGGATATTATATCGGTATTATCGTCCACTTTTTCCCATAAAACATGATTGACCGCCGCATAAACCTTCGGCTGGGTGAGCAAAATCGCAAAGACTATGCCAAAAATGCTTGCAGCACACATTGCTGCCTTCAGCGCGCCCTTAAGCACTGCTCTTGCTCCTTCTCTCAGGGAGATACCCTTTGCAAGCTTGGTAATTTTTCGCTCGAACTCAGGGGAAAAGGTGTGTTCGCAGGGGGATTTTTCAAGCTCTTTTAGCTCGTTTTCGGCATATTCGAGCAGTGCCTCGCTTAAAACAGCATCGAATATTTTTTCATTATTTTTAAGCCCTTTATTCATTGTAATATCCCTCCAGCTTCTTTTGCAGGATTTTTTTGCCGCGGAAAACCCGCGAGTTTACTGTGTTTACAGGAACGCCCAAAAGCTCGGATATCTCGGCGGAGTCGTAGCCCATTGTAAGCTTAAGGGTAAGAACGTCCTTATAGATATCGTCAAGGCTGCTTATCAGTGACAGCAGGTGTTCGTATCCCTGCTCGGAAATCACCCTCGACAAAACGTCCGAGGAGATGTCGGCGGTATTTTCGTCTATTGCCTCGGTCTGACCGAGCTGCTCCTTTTTTAGGATGTTTATAGAGATATTCCTGACAATAATTACAACCAATGAGAGTGTTTTTGCAGATTCTGCCGTCAGGATTTTTGAAATGTTTTTCGAGATGCTGAAAAAGCTCTCCTGAACGGCTTCCTCTGCCAAAGCGGGGTTGTGCAGAATCGACATTGCTTTTGCGCACATGATGTTTTTGTAGTAATGGTAGATTTGCAAAAATTTTTCCTTGTCGCTCGGGTCGTCTATAAGTGCGGAGCAGAGCAGGGACATATGCTGTCACTTCCTTTTGGCTCGTTTTGGTTCTCTGTATATAAGTACAATAAAAAACGGCAGTTTGGTGCAGGTTTTTAAAAAATTATAAAATATTTTTAAAAAATCGGCGCAGAATCATGGAACAAAGTGATTCTGCGCCGAAATTCAGTATTCAATTATGCCTGATTTCCGCTTGAAAGCTCAGTTTACAATGTGGAATCTCAGAACCCAAGCATATTTTTTACATATGCCGCAATCTTTTCGCCCAGCTCTACAGCTTCCTCTCTGCTTGCGCAGACGGTGGTGTAGTATGCCTTGATCTTGGGCTCGGTGCCGGAGGGTCTTATAATAATGGTTGCTTTGTTTTCAAGAGTGTAGCACAAAACGTCCGACTTGGGCAATGTTATTGCGGTCTTTGCGCCGGTTGTGATATCTAAAGTTTCGCTCTTTTCGTAATCGTCAACCTTAACAACCTTGAAGCCGCAGATGGCTTCGGGGTAGCTTGCGTGAAGACCGTGCATAATTCTTGCCATTTCCTCCATACCGGCAGCGCCCTCGCAGGTGAAGCTTGCAACGGTGTGGACATAGTTGCCGTACTTTTTGTACATAGCTTCTCTTGCTTCAAGCAGGCTTACGCCGATGGAACGGTAGTATGCAGCCATCTCGCAGATGAGCATCGAACCGATAACAGCGTCCTTATCCCTTACATACGAGCCGCCGAGGTAGCC
>USEH01000056.1 GCA_900553675.1 uncultured Ruminococcus sp.
AAGTTATAAGATACAGGCTGATGATGTTGTTGATGTCGAGATTCCTGACCCGGTGGAGTCAAGCGTTCTG
The DNA here is from genome assembly GCA_900553675.1 of uncultured Ruminococcus sp. Lineage (GTDB taxonomy): Bacteria > Bacillota > Clostridia > Oscillospirales > Ruminococcaceae > Faeciplasma. Next base: position 71 of record USEH01000056.1, read on the forward strand.
CCAGAGGATATTCCGCTTGATATTGTCTATGAGGACAGCTCACTTTTGGTTGTAAACAAACCGCAGGGGATGGTAGTACATCCTGCTGCCGGAAATTATACGGGAACGCTTGTAAACGCGCTTTTGTTCAGGTATAAAGATGAGCTTTCCGGGATAAACGGCGTTATCCGCCCGGGAATAGTTCACAGAATCGACAAGAACACCAGCGGACTGTTGATAGTTGCAAAAACCGACAAAGCGCATATAGGTCTTGCGGAACAGATAAAGGCACATAGCTTTACACGCGAATATGAAGCTATCTGCGTAGGAAGACTCAAGGCAAAAAGCGGCACTGTTGACGCTCCGATTGGAAGAGACAAGCGCGACCGCAAGAAAATGTGCGTAACGCAGTCAAATTCAAAGAACGCGGTTACTCACTACGAGGTTCTCGAAGAGTACTCAAACCATTCCTATGTGAGGTTCAGGCTTGAAACCGGACGCACCCATCAGATAAGGGTTCATTGTGCGTACATCGGTCACCCGATTCTGGGTGATGATGTTTACGGAAAACCGTATCAAGGTTGTAAAGGTCAGTGCCTTCACGCAAGAAAGATAGGGTTTGTACACCCAATGACAGGCGAATATTTAGAATTTACGAGTGAGCCGCCGGAGTATTTTGCAAAACTTCTTGAAAAGCTGAGGAAAACATGAACTATAAGGACACTATTTTCGTAACCGATATGGATGGCACGCTTCTTTCAAAGAACAAGACCGTTTCAGAAAGAAACCTTAAGCTGATAAGGGAGTATCAGGCGCAGGGCGGCTTGTTCGGAGTTGCAACCGGCAGACCTATTCACACCACTACAAGATATCTTGATATACTAAAACCGGATTTGCCGCTGATACTTTATAACGGCTGCATAGTTTACGATTATAAATCAGAAAAAATAGTCCATGCGACATATCTGTCCGACTGTGCAAGGGATATCCTGAATGATATTTTTACGAAATATCCCGGAATTGCGCCTGAGATTTTCACTTTTGAGGGACAGTATTATCTGAACCTGAACGACGCTGAAAAGTGGCATCACGAAATTCTGCAAATCAGCTACATAAAAAAGAAGTCACCGAGCCTTGGTGCAAGCTTTTGTTTGCAGACAGTGAGGAAACTATAAACGAGCTTTGCAAGTATGTCTCAAAGTTTGACGGCATGGGAGTAAGGTTTGTAAGATCATGTCCGTATTTTCTTGAGCTCCTGCCGGAGAGCGTTTCTAAGGGCAGCGCGCTTGAAAATATGTGTAAAGCTGATACGCTTGCCAGCCTTGTTAAGGGTAGAAAAACCATCTCGGCTGGTGATTATGAAAATGATATTGAGATGCTCAAAGCATCTGATATAAGCTTCTGTCCGGCAAATTCGCAGCCGGAGGTTAAAAGGGCTTCAGATTACGTCCTTAACAGCTCCTGCAATGAAGATGCTATAGCAGAGGCACTTGAAGCATTATTAAAACTATAATTTATGGAGGTACCACTATGGATGAATTACTTAAGAAGCAGCTGCAAATCACTGCTTGCAAGGTAAGAATGGGTATTATCGAGGGCGTGTACAACGCAAAGAGCGGTCATCCGGGCGGCTCTTTGTCAATTGCCGACGTTATGACATATCTCTACTTTGCAAAAATGAACATCTATCCCGATAATCCTAAGCTTCCCGACAGAGACAGATTCGTTCTCTCCAAGGGACACACCGCTCCTGCACTTTACTCGACCTTGGCTAACAGGGGATATTTCCCGGTTGAAGAGCTTAAGGGTCTTCGCCATATCGGCTCTATGCTGCAGGGACATCCCGACATGAAGCATATCCCCGGCGTTGATATGTCGTCGGGCTCTTTGGGACAGGGCATTTCCGCTGCCTGCGGCATGGCACTTTCTGCTAAGCTTACAAGCGATACCTATAAGGTTTACGCCATCCTCGGCGACGGCGAAATCGAAGAGGGTCAGGTATGGGAGGCTGCTATGTTCGCGGCTCACAACAAGCTTGACAATCTTGTAGCTATAGTTGATAATAACGGACTGCAGATCGACGGCAAAATTTCCGACGTTTGCTCTCCTTACCCGATAACCGATAAGTTCGCAGCGTTTGGTTGGCACGTTATAACCATGGACGCTCATGATTTCGACAGCATCGAAGCTGCTTTCAACGAGGCTGAAACCGTTGTAAACCAGCCTGTTGCGATTGTTATGTCCAGCACAAAGGGCAAGGGCGTTTCGTTTATGGAAAATCAGGTTTCATGGCATGGCACCGCACCTAATGCAGAACAGTATGAGCAGGCTATGACCGAGCTTAAGGCTCAGCTTGCAGAATTGGAGGGTTAATATAATGGCTGATATGATTAAAAAGGCGACCAGAGAAAGCTACGGTGAAGCTTTAGCCGAGCTTGGCGATAAGTATGAAAACCTTTACGTTTTGGACGCTGACCTTGCCGCCGCTACCAAAACCGGTATCTTTAAAAAGAAATTCCCCGATAGACATATAGACTGCGGTATCGCAGAAGCCAACATGATGGGTGTAGCCGCCGGTCTTGCTACTACCGGAAAGATTCCTTTTGCTTCTTCGTTTGCGATGTTTGCCGCCGGAAGAGCATTTGAAATCGTAAGAAACTCGATCGGTTATCCTCATCTTAACGTTAAGATAGGCGCAACCCACGCCGGTATTTCCGTCGGTGAAGACGGTGCAACCCACCAGTGCAACGAGGATATAGCTCTTATGCGCACCATCCCAGGCATGACCATTATCAATCCTGCCGACGATGTTGAAGCAAGAGCCGCCGTTGAAGCTGCTATCAATTATAACGGACCTGTTTATATGCGCTTTGGAAGACTTGCAACTCCTGTTTTCAACGACAAGGAAACCTATAAGTTCGAGCTTGGAAAGGGCGTTCAGCTTGTCGACGGAAGCGATGTTACCATAATCGCAACCGGTCTTATGGTTTACGAATCAATGGTTGCTGCCGAGGCTCTTAAGGCTGAGGGAATCAGCGCAAGAGTCATCAATATCCACACCATCAAGCCCATTGATGAGGAAATCATCATAAAGGCTGCCCGCGAAACCGGTCTTATTGTTACCGCCGAGGAGCACAGCGTTATAGGCGGTTTAGGCTCTGCTGTTTGCGACGTTGTAAGCGCAAATTGTCCGGTTAAGGTAGTCAAGATAGGCGTAAACGATGTCTTCGGCTATTCCGGACCTGCCGCTGCACTTCTTAAGGAATTTGGTCTTTGCTCCGAGAACGTTGTAAAGGTTGTAAAGGAAGCAGTCAAGAACAAATAAACCATAAAATGTAATTAATGCTTTTAGAATATTCACTTTCCGACCCGGAATATCATAGAATGATTATTAGATTTCCGGGTTCGGGAGGGAATATTTTGCGTAGATACACTAATAATAAAAAATCAAGGCTTTCAATAAGCAATTTGCACGCTTCAAATATTTGCATATTGGCACTTATCGCTTTGCTTGTAGCCGCGTCGGCTATGATAAACCGTTCATTAAAGCCGGTTGTAATGTCCATGGCTAAGCAAAAGGGTGCTTTGGCAGTGTCCGAAATCGTAAATGAAGCGGTAACAGGGGCATTTGAGGATGACAGCATAGGATATTCCGACTTAGTCAGCCTGAAATATAACGACTCCGGATTTGTCACATCTGCGGAGTATAACGCCCATGGGATAAACAGGCTTAAGCTTGAAATCAGCGAAAGGCTTATTAAAGGACTTGAAAAATTAAGAGCAAGCAAAATCAAAGTGCCGTTGGGGAGTGCATCCGGCGATGTAAGCCTGAACGGAAGGGGACCCGGAATCAGAATAAGAATCGTTTCGGACGCCGTTCCGGATATTCAGCTTATCTCATCCTTTGAGTCGGTGGGAATTAACACCGTTAAGCATGACGTTATTCTGCGCGTTAAGGTTGACTCAAAGGTTTATCTTCCACCTGCGGAGGACGATTTTTGCTTTACTCAGGATTTTGTAATCGCTCAGACTATAATTGTTGGAAACATCCCCGAAGGATACGCCAGTATTGGATAGCGATATAAAAAGAAAGGCGCGGTAAATTTAGATGGATATACAAACTGCCCGGAAAAGGGTTTCCGAGCTTACGGATATTATTGATTACCATTCAAGAAAATACTACGTTGAAGATAACCCGGAGATAGAGGATTACGAGTTCGACAAGCTTATGCAGGAGCTTAAAGAGCTTGAGTCGGAGTTTCCCGAGCTTGTAACCCCTTATTCGCCCACTCAAAGAGTTGGCGGCGCACCGGTTTCGGGCTTTGCAAAGGTAACTCACAAGGTTCAGATGGGCAGCTTGCAGGATGTTTTTTCTTTCTCTCAGGTAGAGGAATTTGTCAACCGCATAAAGGAAGAGATACCGGAGCCTTGCTTTACTGTTGAGCCTAAGATAGACGGTCTGTCGGTGTCACTTGAATATACCGACGGCGAGCTGACGAGAGGCTCTACAAGAGGAGACGGTTTTGTCGGAGAGGACGTCAGCGCGAATATCAAAACAATCAATTCCATTCCGTTGAAGTTTTCTGACGCTCCGAGCTTTCTTGAAGTCCGCGGAGAGGTTTATATGCCAAGGTCGGTGTTTTATAAGCTCTCGCAGGAGATGGAGCTGAACTCCGAGCAGCCGTTTAAAAACCCGCGTAACGCTGCGGCGGGATCTTTAAGACAAAAGGATTCCAAAATCGCTGCAAAAAGAAAACTGGATATTTTCGTTTTCAATGTTCAGCAGGTCGAGGGCGTGAAGTTTTCTTCACATAAGCAGTCGCTGGATTACCTTAAAGCTCACGGCTTCAAGGTGATTCCCGAATATAAGCTTGTTAAGAGCTTTGAAGAAATCAAGTCGATAATTGAGGATATAGGCGAACGCCGCTACAGCCTGCCATATGATATAGATGGCGTTGTTATCAAGCTGGACAGCCTTGCTTTAAGAGAGCAGGTTGGCTACACCTCAAAAGTTCCGAAATGGGCGGTTGCATATAAGTTCCCGCCGGAGGAAAAGCAGACTAAGCTTACAAGTATCGAAGTAAACGTCGGAAGAACCGGCGCGATCACTCCGGTTGCGGTTTTTGAGCCGATTCTTCTTGCAGGCACAAGCGTTTCAAGAGCCACTCTGCACAATCAGGATTTTATCGATGAGCGCAATATATCGGTCGGGGATATTATAACCGTGCGAAAGGCAGGAGACATTATCCCAGAGGTTTTGGGAGTTGCACAAAAGTGCGGGGATGAAGCAAGCTTTAAGCTGCCTTCAAAATGCCCTGTGTGCGGCGCGGAAGCCGTCAGGGAAGAGGGAGAAAGCGCATTAAGATGCCCAAATATTGAATGCCCCGCGCAGGTTCTGCGCTCAATTATATACTTTGCTTCAAAGCCCGCTATGAATATCGACGGCTTTGGTCCGGCAGTAGCTCAGGCACTCTATGAAAATGGTCTTGTTAAAACCGTTCCGGACATATACAGGCTTACGGTTGAGGATGTAATGACGCTTGAAGGCTTCAAGGAAAAGTCTGCCGCAAAGCTCATAAATTCGATTATCAAGTCAAAATCCAACCCGCTTGACAGGCTTATCTGCGGCTTGGGAATACGGAACGTCGGTTCGGCTTCCTGCAAGCTGCTGTGCGAAAAGTTCGGAAGCATTGATAATATTATTTCGGCGCGTGTTGAAGATATCGTCGCTATAGACGGCTTCGGTGAGCTTACTGCCGAGACAGTATATAAAACCCTTTCCGAGCCGCATATGCTTAAAACCATAAGCGAGCTTAAGGAGCTTGGAGTAAACACGGAATATGAAACTTCAAGACAATCGGATAAGCTTTCTGGTCTGAGCTTTGTTATAACCGGTACGTTGCCGAATTACTCGCGCGATGATATGAAGGCTTTGGTTGAGGCTAATGGTGGTGTTGTAAAATTATCAGTCTCCAAAAAGACAAATTACCTCATTGCCGGTGAAGACGCCGGCTCCAAGCTTACCAAGGCTCAGGAGCTTGGCATCAATATAGTTGACGAAAACGCATTTTTGCAAATGATTCAATAAAGAAAGGTATGTGAAAGATCAGTATGGAAAAAACGAATATTGATATTAAGCACATAGCAAAGCTTGCGCGTCTTAAAATTGACGACAGCGAGCTTGAACGCTATGAAAGCGAAATGACCGATATAATCAAGATGGTCGAAGCAATGCCGGAAATCAATGAAGAACTTATCATCGACCCGAACAACGCTATGCATTTGCGTGAAGATAAGCTGTCAGAAGACAAGCTTTCGAGAGATGTTATGCTTAAAAACGCGCCCAAGGTTGTTGCGGGCTGCGTAGTAGTTCCCAAAACAGTTGAATAAAGAGGTGACGGATTTTGAATCTTTACGAATATAAAGCATATGAACTTAGCGAAATGTTGCGAAAAAAGGAAATATCGTCGGTTGAGCTTACAAACTCGGTATATGACAGAATAGAAAGTGTTGAACCCAAGGTTGAAGCATATCTGACCCTTAACAAGGAAGCCGCATTAAAGTCTGCTGCTGAGATTGACAGAAAGATTGCCGACGGCGAGGAGCTTTCAAGGCTTGCTGGAATCCCGATAGGCATTAAGGATAACATATCCACTGCCGGTTTGCGTACAACCTGCGCTTCAAAGATGCTTGAAAACTATGTTCCGGTGTTTAATGCAACGGTTGTGGACAAGCTTTTGTCCGGCGGCTCGGTAATCACCGGTAAGCTTAATATGGACGAATTTGCTATGGGTTCCTCCACTGAAAATTCATATTTCAAGAAAACCTGCAATCCGTTTGATACTGGCTGCGTCCCCGGAGGTTCGTCCGGCGGTTCAGCCGCCGCGGTTGCTTCTGGAGAGGCGGTTGTTGCTCTTGGTTCGGATACCGGCGGATCAATAAGACAGCCTGCTTCACTTTGCGGCGTTGTGGGTCTTAAGCCTACATACGGAAGTGTTTCAAGATACGGTCTTGTTGCGTTCGCTTCATCCTTAGACCAGATAGGTCCATTGGGAAGATGCGTTAAGGACGTTGCTCTGCTTCAGGATGCGATATGCGGTCATGACAAGATGGACGCAACAAGCGCAGACCGCAGCTATTCATCCTCATTCGACGCATTAACCGGAAACGTAACCGGACTGAAAATAGGAATCCCCAAAGAGTATTTCGGCAGCGGCATAACCGCCGAGGTCAAGGAATCGGTTATGAGCGCCGTAAACGACCTTGTAAAGCGCGGAGCAGTCGTTAAGGAAATATCTCTGCCCTCAACCGGCTACGCGCTCTCAGCGTATTATATTATCGCCTGCGCTGAAGCATCGTCAAACCTTGCACGATTTGACGGCGTTAAATACGGCTACAGATGCGCAAACCCGGAAAACCTTTTGGATATGTACGAAAGAACCAGAAGCGAGGGCTTTGGACGCGAGGTTAAAAGAAGAATCATCTTAGGTACCTTCGTTCTGAGTTCGGGATATTTCGACGCTTATTATAAAAAGGCAAAGCTTTTGCAGAACAGAATCAAGGCAGAATTTGATTCGGCGTTTAACGATGTTGACGTTATCATCACCCCTACGTCGCCATATGAAGCCTTTAAATTCGGTGATAAGATAGATGATCCCTTGGCGATGTATTCTGCCGACATCTGCACTGTAACCGTAAACATTGCGGGACTTCCTGCTGTAAGCGTTCCCTGCGGATATTCAAAATCGGGGCTTCCTTATGGTATGCAGATTATAGGCAGAAGATTCGACGAGCCGACCGTTCTCAATGCGGCATACGCTCATGAAATCTGCTTCGGCGGCTTTAAAGCGCCCAAGCTTTAATTGGAGGAGGGGATAGCTATGATAAAAGGATATGAAGTTGTCGTAGGTTTAGAGGTTCATGCCGAGCTTAACACCGCGACCAAAATATATTGCAGCTGCAAAAACTCCTTCGGCTTGGAGGTAAACACTCAAGTATGCCCAATATGCATGGGTATGCCTGGTACCTTGCCGACCCTGAATGAAAAGGTAGTTGAGTACGCTATAAAGATGGGTCACGCCCTCAACTGCGGAATCAACAGAATCTGCAAGCAGGACAGAAAAAATTATTTCTACCCCGACCTTCCTAAGTCTTACCAGATATCTCAAGCAGACATCCCGCTCTGCCACGACGGTTATCTTGATGTTATTGTGAACGGAGAGGTAAAAAGAATAGGAATCGAAAGAATCCACATTGAGGAAGACGCCGGAAAGCTTCTTCATTCCGACAAGTTTGATGGCTCTTTGGTAGACTTCAATCGCTGCGGTGTTCCACTGATAGAAATCGTATCAAGACCGGATATGCGCGGCTCGGAAGAAGCAAAAGCCTACCTTGAAACCATTAAATCCATACTTAAATATATAGATATATCCGACTGCAAAATGCAGGAAGGCTCTATCCGTTGCGACGTCAATGTCTCAGTCCACAAGCCTGGCGAGCCGTTCGGCACCCGCTGCGAGATGAAGAACGTAAACAGCTTCTCCGCAGTTGTAAGAGGTATCGACTACGAAGCCAACCGTCAGATAGAAGTGCTTGAAGCCGGCGGAAAGATAACTCAGGAAACCCGCCGCTGGGATGATGCAAAGGGCGAAAGTATCCCGATGCGCTCCAAGGAGGACGCTCAGGATTACAGATATTTCCCGGAGCCTGACCTGCTTACTATAGTTGTTCCGGAGGAAAAGGTTCAGTATCTTAAAGACACTCTGCCGGAGCTTCCCAACGCAAGAATTATGCGCTATATCAATGACTGCGGTCTTTCCCATGCAGACGCTTCAATGATAGTTGACGTTGTCGAAAAGGCTAAATTCTTTGACGAATGTCTGAAACTCAACTGCAAATCTCCCAAGATGGCGGCAAACTGGATTTTAGGCGAGATATCAAAGCTGATGAATATGGGCAAAACCATCGAGGAAATCAATGTAACTCCCGAAAAATTAGTTAAGATAATCAACTATATTTCGGATGGAAAGATTTCAAACGCTTCCGGCAAGGTTATATTCGATGCCATTGTTGAAAGCGGTGCGGATGTTAACAAGGTCATCGAGGAAAAATCGCTTGCTCAGGTATCTGATACGTCCGCTTTAGAGGAGCTTGCAAAGAAGGTTCTCGCCGAAAACGAAAAGTCTGTAAACGACTATAAAAACGGCAAAACAAATGCGCTCGGCTACCTTGTAGGACAGTGCATGAAGGCTTCAAAGGGCAAGGCAAACCCAGGAGCTATGAAGGAAATTATTCTTAAATATCTCGGATAAAATTTAAGCGTGCGGGTCTTATCAACCTGCACGCTTGCTTTTTTGATAGCGATATGTAAATGATATAGCGCTCATCCCGATAACGCAGATTAGCGGAACAATGCTTCCGGACTGTGAAAGAATAATATTAGTCTCTTCCGATGAAGCCGGAAGATATCTCTGAATCAGATAATAGAACAGCCCTGCAAATGCGGCTGTAAGCGCAAGCTTTGCGGGCATTGTAAGATAAAATCTTTTAAAGCTGAAAGCTGAGCCTGCAAGACTCTTTATCTGCATATGAACGCATATCCCGCCGAAAGCCAGCAGAACGGTTATAATAACGAAATCTGCGAGTCCTGCGCATTTCAATGAAGCTGCATTTGATATTTCAAGAATGGAATTAAGTATGTGCATGTCGCCGGTTGCCGGTAAGATGGCGTTTATTATTGCAATGATGGCGGAGAAAAATACTATCGCCGAGCATACGGAGAGCATTGCATATGAAGATGAAGTGACAGAGGAGGTTATAACGTCCGTAAATGAGCGCTTCGACATATCTGTCTGCCCGCTCCGGCGGCTGAAGCTTTTCGCATAGAACAGAAACAGGCACAGATTAGCCAAGAAAACCGTACCGACCGATGCAAGTCCTAAAATTCTGCTCTTAAAAACCGATGCGCTGATAATTCCAAGGCAGAATGCAGGTCCCGAGGCGTAGCAAAAGCAGACTGCTTTTTCGGCTTCTTGGGCTGTAAGCTCCTTTTTGTCAACCATGTCCTTTAGTATTTTAGTCCCTATTGGATATCCTCCGATATTTCCGAGGATAAAAGCAGTTAATATCGAGGAATTTATCCTGAAAACAGATAACGCCTTCTTAACCGCTCTGCTGCTCATAATGGCAGACGAAAGAACGCACATTACAAACAGTGAAGGCACTATTGTAAATGCACACGACTTTACAGCCTTTATGACCGCAGTCTTCACATCGTCTATATATATGACGGATAGTGCCAAAAAAGCGCATATTATAACGCCCTCGGCGGCTTCAGACAGCACTTCGTTGTATTTGGAAAGATTTTTCATATATATTCATGTCCTTTATTTTTTCTTAAACAATTCTATGCAGAAAAACACTGCAGTATAATTAGATTGAAGACTTTATATTGAAGGGACAGCTATATCAATGAATATTAAAGATCTGATATCTGACAAGGTTAAAAGCTTAACATACTATGATTCATATGTTACCGTCTGCGGCGACAGCGAGGTGCTTGTAGAAAATATATCAAACGTGTACGAATGCAACGAGATAATGGCGCGCGTAAAGTCGGGAAGAAAAGAAATAGTAATCTGGGGCAGCGGATTGAAGATGAAAAACTATGTGAACAGCTCCTGCATTGTAAAGGGGAAAATCACATCAGTCGAAATAATCTCCGGAGGTGCTGTTAAGGAATGAATTACTACAAGGCTATAGGCACGTTTGACGCAAGAATAGACGGCTTTGATTCCGCTAAGATGATAGGCGAAATATCAAAAATTCCGGAGGTCATAACGCTTCGCACCGAGGGCGAAACGGTTTTTGTTACGCTTCCTTTTATGTACAGAAAAAAGCTGGAAAGCATCTGCGATTCCTGCGGAAGCTTGGTTACAGTCGAATGCGAAAGAGGGATAATTTACTTCATAGCAAAATATATCCGTCGTTTCGGAATTTTTGCCGGCATTTTATTCTGCATTGTAGTCTCCGTTTTCCTTTCAAATATAGTTTTGGAAGTCCGCGTAGTCGGAGCAAACAGCGAAGCGGTAGAAAGCTCGGTAAAAGAAATTCTTGAGCAGGAGGGTATAAAAGCCGGAGGATATATTCCTTCCATAAACTTTTTGGCAGTTCAGACAAGGCTTTTTGAAGTTTCTCCGGACGTTTCGTGGGCGTCTATAGGTCACAGCGGCTCTGTGGTGACTGTTAATATAAGTATGCCGACTAACAAGGTTAAATCGGAGGAGGGCAGGATTCCATGCAACATAGTAGCCGCGCATGATGGAAGAATCGTCAGCGCAGACGTTCTTGTTGGGGAGTTTACATCGCTTATAGGCAGCGGCGTTAAAAAAGGGGATATC
>USEH01000057.1 GCA_900553675.1 uncultured Ruminococcus sp.
TGACCGTGCCGGTGAACAGGTGGGTGTCCTGCAAAACCATGGCGATGTTCTTCCGCAGGAAGTCGCGGCTGTAGTCCTTTAGCGGTCTGCCGTCGATAAGTATTTCGCCCTCGTTGATATCGTAGAAGCGATTTAACAGGTTGGTGACGGTTGTCTTGCCTGCGCCGGTCGAGCCGACAAAGGCTATCTTCTGTCCGGGCTTTGCATAAAGGCTGATGTGCTTAAGCACCGTTTTATCCGGAACGTAGCCGAAGCTTACGTCTTTAAGCACAACGTCGCCCCTGATAACGTCTGCCAAGGCATCGGGGACATCCGCCGCTTCGGGGTCGGTGTCCATAACCTCAAATACTCGCTCCGCTCCGGCAAGAGCTGCAAATATGGTTGACATCTGCTGGGAGATGTTGTTTATCGGCATTGAGAACTGCTTGGAGTACTGCGCAAACAGTCCCAAAGCACCGGTTGAAAGCTTGCCGAACACCATAAGTATTGCGCCCACGCCGATGGTAACGCCGTAGGATATCTGAGATGTGTTGCCCATAAGCGGACCCATGATAGAGCCGTAGAACTGCGCCTTAAACTGCTTTTCGCGCATATCCTTATTTAAAATGCTGAACTCGTCAACCGCGGTCTGCTCGTGATTGAACACCTTGATTACCTTCTGACCGGTTACGGTTTCCTCGGTGTAGCCGTTTACTGCACCCAAAGCCGCCTGCTGTCCGGAGTAGTATTTTGAGGATATCTTTGCGATAGCTCCGCCGCCCAGCGCAAATACCGGTATGAAGAAGATGGTAACAAGCGTTAAAATCCAGTTGGTGGTTATCATAAAGAAAAATGTACCCAAAAGGTTTACAACGCCGGATATGATGGACGTTAGCGAGTTGTTTATCATAACGTCTATATTGTCGATATCGTTGGTAAAGCGTGACATAACCTCGCCGGTGGGGTGGGAATCGAAGAATCTGACAGGAAGCCTTTGCAGCTTGGTGAACAGGTCGTTTCTTATAGATTCAATGGTTCCCTGAGATACTACAAGCATCATTCTAGACTGCAAGTAGCTGGTTATAACGCCGACTCCGTAGACAACGGCAAAGATACATATTACAACGATTATGTAGCTCATCATTTCGCTTCTGACGGCGACGTTTATGGGACCCGTAAAGCCGGCAATGATGTTATCGACTATTCTTTCAGGACCGCTTAAAGGCTGCTCCTGCCCGCTTACTGCAAGGCTCAGCTTGTTGATAATCGGCGCTAAAAGATATCCGCCGCAGAGCGATGCAACCGTGTTTACAAGCATGCACAAAAGAATGATAACTATTCTGAACTTGTAGTTTTTAAGATAGCTGAGCATTCTTTTAATGGTCTGCGAGCCGTGCTTAAGGCTGGATTTTCCGACGCGGACTCCCCCTCTACCTCTGGGACCTCCGCCTCCGGGACCACCGCCCATTCTTAAAGCGGTGGCTGAGGAATTATACTGCTTCTGAAGCTCTTTTAAATCTCTTGCCATGCCGCTCACGCTCCTTTCCTTTGGGCGTCGTTCTGGGAATAATAGATTTCCTGATACGCTTCGTTGGTTTCAAGCAGCTGCTCGTGAGTGCCTATGCCCGAAATCTCGCCCTCGTTCATAACTACTATAATGTCGGCGTCCTGCACCGAGGTTATTCTCTGGGCGATGATTATTTTGGTGAAGTCGGCAAGCTCGTTTTTGAACGCGAGCCTTATCTGAGTCTCGGTTGCGGTGTCTACCGCGCTGGTGGAGTCGTCTAAAATAAGCACCTTCGGCTTTTTAAGAAGCGCACGCGCTATGCAAAGGCGCTGCTTTTGCCCGCCCGAAACATTGGTGCCGCCCTGGTCGATTTCGGTCTGATAGCCGTCTTTAAACGAATCGACGAATTTATCCGCCTGAGCGCTGTGTGCGGCGGCTTTTATCTCCTCCTCGGAAGCGTCCTCGTCGCCCCAGCGGAGATTTTCCTCAATCGTTCCGGAGAACAGGGTGTTGTTCTGCAAAACCATACCTATACCCTCGCGCAGGTTGTAGATGGTGTAGTCCTTAACGTTTCTGCCGTCGACAAGAACTTCGCCCTCGTCGGGGTCGTAAAGCCTTGATATCATCGAAACAAGAGTGGTTTTGCCGCAGCCGGTCGAGCCGATTATTCCCACGATCGACTTTGCCGGTATTTTCAGGTTGATATTATTAAGCACGCTTTCGTCTGAGTTCTTGTAGTAACGGAATGTGACGTTTTTAAACTCGATTTCGCCGTTCTTAACGGTAAGCTCGGGGTCGGCGGTCTCGTTATCGCGGATGTCGGGCTGCTCGTCGAGTATTTCCTTGATACGCTTTGCCGATGCCAGCGCACGCGATGACATCATCAGAAGCATGGAAACCATCATCAGTGAGAACAAAATCTGGTTGGTGTATGTAACGAACATCTGCAAATCGCCAACGCCCATTCCGATTCCCGCGGTGTCGAACACCATTCTCGAGCCGAAGTAGATTATGCACAAAACGGTAACGTTCATGATAAGCGTTGTAACCGGCGACATGAAAATCATAATTCTCATTGCGCTCATGCTGGCACGCTTGTATTCGCGGTTTGCGTTGCCGAACTTGTCGATTTCGTGATCCTCACGGACAAAGCTTTTAACCACCCTAACGTTGGTTACGTTCTCCTGAACGGTGGAGTTTAAGGCGTCGAGCTTTTTCTGAACCCGACCGAACCGCGAAAATCCGGTGAGGATAATAGCTCCGACCGATACCAGAAGAACCGGTATTGAAACCGCAAATGTAACCGAAAGCTTTGGCTGAAGGCTTATCGACATGATAAGTGCAGCGATGAGCATACCCGGTGCGCGGAAAGCCATCCTTAAAAGCATATTTATAAAGTTCTGCATCTGGGTAACGTCGTTTGTAAGCCTTGTTACCAGCGAACCGGTGGAGAACTTGTCGATATTGGCAAACGAGAAGGTCTGCACCTTTTCAAAAACGTCCTGCCGCAGGTCTGCTGCGAAGTTAACAGACGCCTTTGCCCCGAAATATGAGCCGCCTACTCCGCCTGCCATCATTAAAACCGCACACAGAATTATTCCGCCCATTACCAAAAGGCCCTTGGCGACGGTCAGCGTGCCATCCATCTGCGAGTCGATAACAGTGCCTAAAAGCTTAGGCATGATAACCTCGCCGGCAACCTCGACAAGCATACACAGCGGGGTTATCAGAAAGTACATCCAGTAGGGTCTTATATATTTAAACCATGTTTTCAAGTGAATTTCTCCTTTCAGCAGCAGTGCTTATCGCAGCCCGAAGCGGTTTTAAGATTTGAGGATACCCGCTTTAAGTAGCTGAGAAGCTCTTCAAGCTCATTCTCCGAGAAACCGTCGAAGGTTCTTTCGTCCACCTCGTCGAAAATCGCGCCGGTCATGTTGATTACTTCCTTGCCCTTGGGCGTTACGGTTATGTTGTTAACGCGCGAATCGTCCTCCGACTGCGCACGCTCGATAAATCCCTGCGCCTCTAACTTTTTCAGGGTTACCGTTACCGCGGCGGGAGATATCTCCATTCTTTTTGCAAGCTCCTTTTGCGAGATGTTGCCGTTGAAATTGATTGTCAGCAGCATTGTATGCTGACTGCGGTGAAGCCCCAGCGCGCTGACCTTTGTTTCAACCAGCGCATGGTGAAGGCGATTGCACTTTAAAAACAGGTGCATACACTGCTTAAATCTGTCCTTTCGGGAACCTGACTCCATCTGTACCATTCCTTTCATAAAAATAATTTATCAGTTAACAATTAACGAGTTAATTATATACTTTTGAATTGAAATTGTCAATATCGATTTTGCAAAAAGTAAATAATAATACTGTGATGTTTTTGTTAAATTTATAAAAAATCGCCCTGCCCGACACATTCAGGAACATAATATGCAGTATGCCCGCGTGTCATACGCAGACCGCAGCTGCAATTTCCGTTTTATATTGTATATAAATTTGCATATTTCGGTTTACTTTTTCGATAGAAAATGCTATACTGTATTTATTAATGGGCTTATGCTCAGCGGCTTCTGCAAAGTAATTGGCAAGCCTGCATGCGCAGGGCAAAAACAGATAGCACAAAGGAAGATGACAAAATGACAGAAATCAAAAACGAGATCTGGTTGGCAACATGGGGCACGGCTATGCTCACCCCCGCGGACGAACAGATTCCCAAAAATCCCACGCTTGAAAACAACACCCTGCGCCAGCAGATAAGGGTATCAGTCGGCGGAAACAAGCTAAGGCTTGTTATATCCAACGAATACGGCGAAACCGACCTTGAAATAGGCTCGCTTATGCTTGCAAGGATAGACAATCCCAAGAGCCACAAGGTAGACCTTGATTCGCAAATTGCGCTGACCTGCAATTCAGAGCCATCGTTCGTAGTCCCCGCCGGAAAGAGGATTACAACCGACGTTATCGATTTTGAATTTGCCCCGCTTGAAGACCTTGCTATTACCATGAAGCTTGGCAACGTTCCCTCAACGCTCACCTGCCACACCGCTTCGAGATGCTCGGCATGGATTGTCAAGGGCGATCACGCCAAGGACAACGACTTTACCGACATCGAGGAGATGACCTCGTGGTACTTTATAACCGAGCTTGACACAATGGCTTCAAACGACAGCGCAGCTATTGTATGCCTTGGCGATTCCCTAACCGACGGCGCAAGCGTTGAGACAAACGCCTTTGCCCGCTACACCGACGAGCTTTCGCGCCTGTTGCGCAAGGATGAAAAGCTTAACAATCTGTCGGTGGTAAACATGGGCATAGGCGCGACGGCTTTATATATCTACGGTGGAGAAATAGCGGGAACCAACCGCGCCAACAGGGACGTTTTAAAGATTCCGGGCGTTAAATACTGCGTACTGTTTATGGGCGTAAACGATATCGGGGCGTCTAAAACCGATATCTCGGATGATATCATAAGAGAATACAAGTCCATAACCGAAAGATGCCACAAGCAGGGCATAAAGGTTATAGGCGTTACAATAACCCCATTCAAGGGCAACGGCTACTATTCCGAGCTTCATGAAAGCATCCGCATAAAGGTCAACAAATTTGTTCTGTCGGAGGATTCCGGCTTTGACGCCTGCATTGATATGTGCAAGGTTGTCGCTTCAGAAAACGACCCCGACAAGATGTCTTCATCATATGTTTCCGTTTGGAACGACTATCTGCACTTTAATCATAGCGGCTACAAGAAAGTGGGCGAAACAGTTTATCAGCACCTTAAGGAATTAATCGGCTAAGCAGGATGATTCCTAAAAGATAAATTACGCAAAACAACAAGAAAGGAAAGTATAAAAATGAAACTGAAAAGACTTTTAGCACTGATTCTTGGCATGATAATGCTTCTGTCGCTTGCTTCCTGCGGCGAAGAATCAAAGGTTGTTGAGACCAAGGACGAGGCAGGATGGTTTACCACATGGACCTCGGCTCAGCTTACCGCCGGACCCGACGAAACTCCTATGGACCCCGCTCTTAAAGAAAACCCCTGCCGTCAGCAGATAAGGGTGTCCATCGGCGGCGAAAAGATCAAGCTTACATTATCCAACGAATACGGCGACATTCCGGTTATTATCGAGGGTGTTCACATTGCCCATCTTTTAGACCCCAACGCGCCCGCTATCGACGCTTCTACCGACACTGCCGTTACCTTCGGCGGCGCAAATGAAGTAACCATAGAACCGGGAACGGTTGTCGCCTCAGACGAAATCGATTTTAAGTTTGAAGCGCTGGACGATTTAGCCGTAACCATGAAGTTCGGCAAGTTCACCGGCGGAACCATCACCAGCCACACCGCCGCAAGAGCTTCGACATGGATTGCATCCGGCGACCATCTTGCCGACGAAACCTTTAACCCCGGAAAGGTTATGACAAGCTGGTACTTTTTAAACAGCCTTGAAACCTGGGGCGAAGCCGGAACAAAGACAATTGTCTGCATAGGCGACTCCATCACCGACGGTGCAAGCTCCACCACCAACGCTTTTGCAAGATATTCCGACGAGCTGGCGCGCAGGCTTCAGGCAAACGAGTCCACCAAAAACATAGCCGTTGCAGCCAAGGGCATAGGCGGAAACGCTGTTTTCGGCGGTCTGGGTACTGCCTGCAAGGACAGGTTTGACAGAGACGTTATCAACGTCCCCGGCGTTAAGTACTGCGTTGTCATGATAGGCATAAACGATATCGGCTACGAGGGCGAGGATATGTCCGATAAAATCATCGAGGAATACAAGGTGATGATTAAAAAGTGCCACGAAAACGGCATTAAGATTTACGGCGGAACCCTTACCCCCATCAAGGGAAGCGGCTACTATTCCGAGCTTCATGATAAGACCCGCAAGGCTCTGAACGAATTTATAAAGTCGGACAAGTCCGGATTCGACGGCTACATCGACTTTGAAGCAGCGTTAGCAGACCCTGCCGACCCCGACAAGCTCGACGACCAGTACGTTTCGGTATGGAACGACTACCTCCACCCCAACGACGCTGGCTATTGCAAGATGGGCGAGGTCGCATATGAATATCTTAAGGATATTGTAGTTGAATAAGCGCAATTATACTAACATCCGTCTAGAAATGTCCAAAAAATCGGGTGCAAAACCCATCGTACAGCGGTTTTGTGCCCGATTTTTTGCTATCATTTCAGACGGAGATTAGTATTATCCCCTGCTCCATCATACCGAGCAGGGGATAATTTTATGTCCTTCCGACTTATTCAAGGTTGAGTCTTCTTTTAAGGAAGAAGGTCGTCAGCGCGGTGTAGATTGAAGCGAATATTGCTTGGAAAATAATAGACGCCAGCAGCGAAAGCGCAAAGGCACTTTGATACTGCTCCAGATTCTCAAAGTAGTATTCGATACCCTCCCTGGAGATAAGGGTTGTTATAATGCTCTCTACAGCCGAGAAGGCTATTACCAGTCCGATAGAGATAAGTGCCTTACACTTGTTGAAGGAGTAGCCCATCGACATCGCGGAGTATATCATTGAGTAGCTCTTTATGACCGACACTATCATCAGAATGATGACAAGGATAAGGTTGAGCCATCCGTTTGCGCTCAAATGAACAAGCGCGCTGAAAATGTCGCCGATAGCTTCAAAGGCTTCCGAAATATATTCTTTGTTGGACAGCACCGTGCAAAGAAGTATGCAGTTTATCGCTACTATCACCGAAAGTATCTGGAAGACAAGCGAGCATAACAGCTTTGCCATGACGTTTGAAAGGGGCTTTACAGGCAGAGTGTTCATAAGATAACCTTCCTTGCCCAGCAGGTTTACTTTAAACCGCCTTATTGCAAAGATAAAGCTTAAAAGCATGGATGTAAACAGCAGGAACACAAAAACTATCATCACCAATGTGATCAACACGCCGATTACAGCCTGACTGGTGCTTGTTACTTTGCTCGGAGTTATTGCTAGCGACAGTGCCGCCATAATGCTCATTATTATAGCCGCTCCGAAAATCGGGAAAATCACCCTTCCGCAAGCTTTGAACTCATATTTATAAAGTTTTCCTAACATCTGAATTCCTCCCTGAAAAGCGAGTCAACGCTCATTCCGCGCTGGTCGCGAATATTATCCACCATATCGTTGAGGACTATGGTTCCGTCCTTTATAAAGAATACCTCGTCGAGGATCTTTTCAACGTCCGAAATAAGGTGAGTGGAAATAACCACCGCCGCTTCGGGGTTGTAGTTGGAGATGATGGTGTTTAAAATATAATCGCGGGTGGCAGGGTCAACGCCGCCTAAGGGTTCATCCAAAAGATAAAGCTTAGCCTCGCGGCTCATGGTTAAAACAAGCTGAACCTTTTCCTTGTTGCCCTTTGATAAGGTCTTGAACCGCTGATTTTCGTCAAGATTCAGGCTTTTAAGCATATCCTTGGCTTTTTCAAGCTTGAAATCAGCGTAGAAATCGCAGTAGAACTTTAAAAGCTCGCTTATCTTCATCCATTCGGGCAGCGAAACGCAGTCGGGCAGGTAGGATATATCCTTTTTGGACTGCACCCCGATTGGATTGCCGCAAATCTTGATCTCGCCGGAGGTGGGAGTTGAAAGACCGTTGGCTATTTTTATAAGAGTGGTTTTTCCGCTTCCGTTCGGACCCAGCAGACCGACAATTTTGCCGCCTGTTATTTCGATATTTACATCTTTCAGCGCGCCAACCGCGCCGTAGCTTTTACACAACCCTCTGCATTCCATCACAGTGTTGCTCATATTAAATCATTCCTTTCTGATTGTTCCCATATTAAAGCCGTGCTATGAGGCTTCGTCCATGCTTTCAAGAAGCTTTATCGCCGCTTTCCGGTCGTACCCGATTTTTCGCATACTGTCCAGAAAATCGGATATGCTTCTTCGGGCGATTTCAAGCTTTGCGCTTTGGATCACTCCAACATCCTCGGTGACAAACCGCCCGCTTGTGCGGTTTGATTGCATAAGCCCCATGCGTTCAAGTTCGGAAAGCGCGCGCTGCATTGTGTTGGGATTGACGCCTGCGGCAGAGGCAAGATCTCGCACCGACATTACCTTTTCCCCCGGACTTACCTCTCCCGAAACTATGAACAGCTTCATCTGCTCGACTATCTGAGTGTAGATGGGTCGGTCGTCTGAAAATTCCCACTTCATTATATTCACCTCCTGCCGTCAGTATTATTGTACCAATTGACTAATACAGTAATACTACATGAAAACGGTTTTGTCAAGGGGTTTTTGAAAAAAATTCGCAGACATTCGGAAAAATTTCCTTGTGTCTGCGAATTTTATATAAATGTATGCTCAGCGATTACTTTTCTGCCGGATATACAAGCCCCCAGTCGCGGCGGAGACTGTCCATTATCCTCATGACACCGACAGTTCCGGCGAGCGGCACTTTCCTGCTCTCGGCAAGACCCGCGCTAATACAGTTCTGCGCCTCGATAATCTCATACTCATAGCCGTTGCAGGGGTGAGGGGTAGTGCTCTCCTCAATCAGCTTGCATGACTTATCATAAAGCCTGACGGCACAGGTGCAGTGGAACCACGGGTCGAAGGCGATTCTGCCCTTTGTTCCAACTATCACCGCGCGGTTGTCGTTGTCGATATCAAAGCCCGCGACAAAGCTTGCGTAGGCGTTTTTATACTTCATTATAACGGTTTCGTTCAGGTCGATGCCCATATCGATGTTTGCAGCCGAGCTTATGCTATCCGGCTCGTATCCCAGAAAGGCGGTTATAAAGGTTATGGGATATACGCCCAGATCAAGAAGCGCGCCGCCGCCGAGCTTGGCATCGAAAAGTCTGTCCGAAAGGTTATACCGGTTCGGGCAGGAGAAGTCTGCGCGGATGGCGCGGATATCCCCTATCAGACCGGCTTCCACCCACTCCCTGGCTTTAAGGAACGCCGGCAGGCACTTCATCCACATAGCTTCCATAAAGAAAAGACCCTTTTGCTTAGCCAGCGATACAAGCTTTTCAAGCTCGCCGGAATTGAGCGTGATACTCTTTTCGCAGAGGACGTTTTTGCCGTTTTCCAAACAGAGCCGAGCGTTTTCATAATGGCAGCTCATCGGTGAAGCTATGTAAACGATATCCACTTCGGGGTCGCGTGCAAGCTGCTCATAGCTTGAATACACCTTTTGCGCGCCTGTTTTGCGGGCAAATTCTTCCGCTTTCGCCGCCGTCCTCGAAGCGCAGGCGTACAGCCTTGCATCAGGGACGGAGTTTACGGCTTTTGCAAACGTGTAGGCTATCTTTCCGGTAGCCATTATTCCCCAGCTGTATATTTTTGACATATTAATACCTCCGTTAACCAACTCTTACCGCCAGAACGGCGATTCCCTCTTTTCCGGGGAGATTTACGGTGACCGTACCCTGAACGCCCTGCATAACAGGAGTCCTAGTCATCTCCCAGATGTCTATAACCTCGATATCATAGCTTCCTCCATCCGGCAGGGTTATATAATTTATCGTCGAGCAGGTTCTGCCGTAGTACCATATCGCGGCAGAGCCGTCTTTGCAGATTCCCGCCGCTCCCCTGCTTTTAAGGATAAACGGCTGTATTCTGTCGTCCGGCAGCGAGGTAAGTCCGCGCGCCCAGAAGTCGTATTTAAGATTTTCTGGCAGACCGTTCTTTTTAAGCTCAAGCACCTTTTCCTTTGTAAGCCACGCCATTCCCTGCGAATAATAATCCAGCGGCGAAGGCAGGCTCTCAACAATTCCGCGCAGGAAAGCTATCCTTTTCGGGCTCTCACCTTTCAGGATTCCGCCCTTTGCCCACCAAAGAACGTCCTGCGGATCGTAAAATGTCTCGCCATGGGTGCAGTATCCACCGCAGACCACAGCCGTCCAGAAGCGATGAGTAAGCTCGAATCCGGAGAGGTTGCCCCAGCCGCAATCGATGTTGCCCTCGTAGCATATCTCGTCAAAGACAACCGGCTTGCCGTATTTCGCCCTAAGCTCGGGGACTTCGCTCATGTTGATATCCTGAATCGAGCAGTGGGTGACCTCCGGCAGGGTGAAATCGTAGTAATCAAAGCAGTTGTGGTTGCTTAAAAGGTGGTGCGCAGGGTCGTTTTGCGATATGAACCGCCCGAACTCTGCCCAGTCCTCGCGGGTGTACGGCATAAGGTCGTATTCGTTTGCAAGGCTCCACCAGACGTTGGGGTATGCGCATAATCTGCGGGTGATGTAGTTAAGATATGTTAAACTCTCTGCGCGGGACATCCTCGAAAATCCCCAGCGGTCGTATGGGTGGAACAGGATTATATCGCACTCAATGCCCATGCTGCCAAGCCTTTCGATTATGCTTTCAAACCGCCGCCAGAATCGGAAATCCGGTTTTTCGGGATTCCATCTGCCATCGGTCTTTTCAAAGGCGAACAGCTCCGGCTCGTTTTTGTTGAAGCAATAGTCCTTGGGGAAAACGCAGAAGCGCACCTTGTTAAAGGGAGACGCCGAGATTGATGCAAGGGTGGTTTCAACAAGCTCGTCCGGCTGGTGAGCAAGGGCATAGACGGTCGT
>USEH01000058.1 GCA_900553675.1 uncultured Ruminococcus sp.
GAAGCCGCTGCTAAAATTCGTCGGCGAAGCCGACACCGCCACTTTTCTCTTTTCTCTCATCTCTCTTAACTGCGGCGAAAGCCGCAACAATTTGCCCAGTTTACAGCCGAAATCTCCCCTATATTTGTAATAGTATACGAAAATGCAATCAAGCGCCGCTCCTCCCTTGACATATTGACAAAATTGGTGTAAACTTTTACTTTGTATCATAATGGCAAAGAAGACGCCTAAATGAATTTTGCTGGTATCCCAAAAAAATGTTTAACGAACTTTTTCAACATTTTTGGCGTGTGTATGTTGATATTCAACAAAAGCAGCTGAAAATCGGGATTTTCTAGGGAAATCGGCGATAGTTTGTGCGAAATTTTTGCATTATTTCATGAAAAATAAATATGAGGAGTGATAAGTAGTGGTCAATGTCAAGGATGTGCAGCTTGGTAAAAACGTTGTCCGCAAGAGCTTCGCGAAAATAGACGAAGTTCTTGAAATGCCCAATCTTATCGACATCCAGAAATCATCCTATAAGTGGTTTTTGGAGCAGGGTTTAAAAGAAGTCTTTGAGGATATGTCAGCCATCAAGGACTACAACGAAACCTTGGAGCTGAGCTTTATTGACTACCGGCTCGACAAGGAACCCAAGTATACTATTGCGGAATGTAAGGAGAGGGACACAACCTACGCTGCCCCGCTCAGAGTTACCGCAAGACTTCATAACCTTGAAACCGGTGAAATCAAGGACAGTGAAGTTTATATGGGCGATTTCCCGCTGATGACGCCTTACGGCACCTTTGTCATCAACGGCGCCGAGCGAGTTATAGTTTCCCAGCTGGTTCGTTCTCCCGGCGTTTATTACGCTGTTGAGAAGGACAAGGTAGGAAAGGATCTTTTCAGCTCGACGGTTATACCCAACAGAGGCGCATGGCTGGAATACGAAATGGACTCCAACGATGTTGTTTACGTCCGTATCGATAAGAACAGAAAGATTCCTATTACCACCTTTATCCGTGCCATCGGAATAGGCACCAACGCCGAAATCGAGGAGTACTTCAACCACGACCCTCGTCTTGCGGCTACAATACTTCAGAAGGACTCCACCACCACCACCGAGGAGGGTCTTATTGAAGTTTATAAAAAGCTCCGTCCCGGCGAGCCTCCGACGGTTGACAGCGCTATCACTCATATAAATAATCTCTTCTTCGACGCAAGAAGATACGATTTGTGTCGTTTCGGACGGTATAAGTATAACAAAAAGCTGGGCGTAGCCTCCAGAATAAAGGGCTTCACCCTTTCAAGACCGGTTGCCAACCCCCTTACCGGCGAGATAATTGCCGACGCAGGCGACTTTGTGAGCCAAGAGCTTGCAAATGAAATCGAGTCCGCGGGCGTTACCGAGGTCTACATCTCCGTCGAAAAGAGAGAGACCATAACCAGCCAGACCGGCGAGGTCACCCATAAGGTCGAAAATGTCGAGGTCAAGGTTATCGGCAACGGCATGGTTGATATTGACAAGTTTGTCTCCTTTGATGCCAAGGCTTTGGGCGTAAACGAAAAGGTTTCCTTCAAGGTCCTGCGCGAGATTTTAGAGAACGCTCAGAGCGAGGATGAAATCGCCGAGCAGATAAAGGCAAGACTCGACGAGCTTATTCCCAAGCATATAGTTTTAGAGGATATGATTGCCACCATCAGCTACTTCCTCAATCTCTGCGAGGGCGTCGGAAACGTCGACGATATCGACCATTTAGGCAACAGAAGAATCCGCTGCGTTGGCGAGCTTTTGCAGAACCAGTTCAGAATAGGCTTTTCAAGAATGGAAAGGGTCATCCGCGAAAGAATGAACATACAGTCGCAGGATATCGAAATAGTCACCCCGACCGCACTTATAAATATCAGACCCATCACCGCGGCAATCAAGGAGTTCTTCGGCTCCTCACCGCTGTCGCAGTTTATGGATCAGACCAACCCCCTTGCCGAGCTTACCCATAAGAGAAGGCTTTCCGCCCTCGGTCCCGGCGGTCTCTCGCGTGACAGAGCGGGCTTTGAGGTGCGCGACGTTCACTATTCCCACTACGGCAGAATGTGCCCGATAGAGACCCCAGAAGGACCTAACATCGGACTTATATCCTATCTTGCGTCATACGCAAAAATAAACGAATACGGCTTTATCGAGGCTCCCTACAGAAAGGTCGATAAGGCAACCGGCGTTGTCACCGACGAGGTTGTTTACATGACTGCCGACGTCGAGGATAACTACATGGTAGCTCAGGCAAACGAGCCTTTGACCGAGGACAATAAGTTTGCGCGTGCAAAGGTAAACGGCAGATACCGCGATCAGATCATGGAAATCGACCGCGAGAATATCGACTTTATGGATGTATCGCCCAAGATGGTAGTATCCGTTGCAACGGCGATGATACCCTTCCTTGAAAACGACGACGCTAACCGTGCTCTGATGGGCGCTAACATGCAGCGTCAGGCAGTTCCGCTGCTGATGACCGAAAACCCGATCGTCGGCACAGGTATGGAATATAAGGCGTGCGTTGACTCCGGCGTTGCCGTAGTCTGCGAAAACCCGGGCGTTGTCGAAAGGGTTGACGCTTCGCAGATAGTTGTAAGAGAGGATTCCGGCGAGCATAGGATCTACAATCTTACCAAGTTCAAGCGTTCCAACTCCGGAACCTGCACCAACCAGCGCCCGATTGTTGCAAAGGGCGAACGCGTTGAGCGCAATCAGGTTATAGGAGACGGTCCCGCAACCTGCAACGGCGAAATCTCGCTGGGCAAGAACGCCCTCATCGGCTTTATGACATGGGAGGGCTACAACTACGAGGACGCTGTTCTCTTAAACGAAAAGTTAGTAAGAAACGACACCTACACCTCCATCCATATCGAGGAATACGAGATCGAGTGCCGCGACACCAAGCTTGGTCCGGAGGAGATCACAAAGGATATCCCCGGCGTAGGCGAAGACGCGCTTAAGGATCTTGACGAAAACGGCATTATCAGAATCGGTGCCGAGGTAAGAAGCGGCGATATCCTTGTCGGAAAGGTAACTCCCAAGGGCGAAACCGAGCTTACTGCCGAGGAAAGACTGCTGCGTGCAATCTTCGGTGAAAAGGCAAGGGAAGTAAGGGATAACTCCCTGCGCGTTCCCCACGGCGAATCCGGTATTATAATCGACGTCAAGGTGTTCACACCTGAAAACTGCGACGAGCTCAGCCCCGGAGTAAATATGCTTGTCCGCTGCTATATCGCGCAGAAGAGAAAGATTTCTGTCGGCGATAAGATGGCGGGTCGTCATGGAAACAAGGGTGTTGTTTCAAGAATCCTTTCGCAGGAGGATATGCCTTTCTTGGAGGACGGTACTCCTTTGGATATCGTTCTGAACCCTCTGGGCGTTCCTTCGCGTATGAATATAGGACAGGTGCTTGAGGTTCACCTTGGCATGGCTGCCAAAAAGCTGGGCTGGAAGATCATGACCCCCGTATTCGACGGCGCACACGAGGAGGACATAAGAGAATGCTTTAAGCTTGCGGGCATGGCTGAGGATGGCAAAACCACCCTTTACGATGGACGTACCGGCGAACCCTTTGACAACCGCGTAACCGTTGGCATTATGTATTACCTTAAGCTCCACCACCTGGTTGATGATAAGATCCATGCGCGTTCGGTTGGTCCTTACTCGCTGGTTACCCAGCAGCCCTTGGGCGGTAAGGCTCAGTTCGGCGGACAGCGTTTCGGTGAAATGGAAGTCTGGGCGCTCGAAGCTTACGGCGCGGCATATACGTTGCAGGAAATCCTCACCGTCAAGTCGGACGATACCGTTGGACGTGTAAAGACCTATGAGGCTATTGTAAAGGGTCAGAACGTTCCCAAGGCGGGCGTTCCCGAATCCTTTAAGGTACTTGTCAAGGAGCTTCAGTCGCTCACCCTCGACGTCAGAGTTATGGATGAAAACGGCGAAGAAATCGACCTTAAGCAGAACTTTGACGATGATAACGATATCATTCCTCAGCCCGCGGCTGACGAATCGGAGTACGGCATGAGCTATGCGGCAGACGAAGGTCTTGTGGACGATTACACAAGCGATACCGTCTCCGACGATTACGACGATTCCGATTACGAATCCGGCATGGACGAAGACGAGATATCGGGCTTCAGCACCAAGGAAGAGGATTCCCCCGAGGACCTTATATAAATAAGGCGCAACGATTAAAGGAAAGAGGGTTTTAAACTTTGGATTTCAATGTTTTTGATTCAATAAAAATCGGTCTTGCATCGCCCGAACAGATAAGAAGCTGGTCGCACGGCGTTGTTGAAAAGCCTGAAACCATAAACTACCGCACCCAGAAGCCGGAAAGAGACGGTTTGTTCTGCGAAAGAATCTTCGGTCCAACCAAGGACTGGGAATGTCACTGCGGAAAATACAAGAAGATACGCTTTAAAGGCAAGGTCTGCGAGCGCTGCGGCGTTGAGGTTACCCGCGCCAAGGTAAGACGTGAAAGAATGGGACATATCGAGCTTGCCGCTCCCGTATCCCATATATGGTACTTTAAGGGCACACCTTCAAGAATCGGTCAGATGCTTGAAATATCCCAAAAGCGCCTTGAAGAAGTGCTTTACTTCACCAAGTATATAGTAACCGACCCCGGCGACACCAGCCTTGAAAAGAAGCAGATACTCACCGAAAAGGAGTATCAGGACGCAAGAGAGCGCTTTGAGGATAAATTCAAGGCGGGCATGGGTGCCGAATCCATTAAGGTTCTGCTTGAAGAAATCGACGTTGAGGCTTTGGCAAACGAGCTTAAAGCCGAGCTTAAGGACTTACCTGCCGGTCAGAAGAGATTAAAGCTTTTAAAGAGACTTGAAATAGTAGAAGCCTTCAGAGTTTCCGGCAACAGACCCGAATGGATGATTTTAGACGTTGTTCCGGTAATTCCGCCCGAGCTTCGACCCATGGTTCCGCTGGACGGCGGCAGATACGCCACCAGCGACCTTAACGACCTTTACAGAAGGGTAATAAACAGAAACAACCGCTTGAAGAGGATGTTAGATCTTGAAGCTCCCGACATCATCGTAAGAAACGAAAAGAGAATGCTTCAGGAAGCTGTTGACGCGCTTATAGACAACGGTCGTCATGGCAGACCGGTAACAGGTCCCAACAACCGCGCCTTTAAGTCCCTTTCGGATATGTTAAAGGGTAAGCAGGGAAGATTCCGCCAGAACCTTTTAGGTAAGCGTGTTGACTATTCCGGACGTTCGGTTATCGTTGTAGGTCCCGAGCTTAAGATGTATCAGTGCGGTCTTCCCAAGGAGATGGCATTAGAGCTTTTCAAGCCGTTCGTTATGAAGAGATTGGTAGACACCAACCCTCAGATAAACATCAAGTCCGCAAGAAAGATGGTTGAAAGAGGTAAGGACGAGGTCTGGGACGCTTTGGAGAATGTAATTCAGGGTCACCCTGTGCTTTTAAACCGTGCGCCTACGCTTCACCGCTTGGGTATTCAGGCGTTCGAGCCGGTACTTGTCGAGGGCAGAGCATTAAAGCTCCATCCGCTCGCCTGCACGGCGTATAACGCCGACTTCGACGGCGACCAGATGTCAGTTCACGTTCCGCTGAGCGTTGAGGCTCAGGCGGAAGCAAGATTCTTGATGCTTGCTGCCAACAACCTGTTAAAGCCTGCCGACGGCAAGCCGGTTACCGTTCCTACTCAGGATATGGTTCTGGGTTCCTACTACCTGACCCTTGAAAAAGACGGCGAAAAGGGCGAGGGCAAGATCTTCCGCGACGTTAACGAGGCTATGATGGCTTATCAGGCGGGGGTTGTATCGCTTCAGGCAAAGGTTAAGGTAAGAGTTACCCGCACCGCAGGGGACAGGCAGGTGTCAAAGATAATAGATGCCACCGTCGGAAGACTTATATTCAACGAAAACATCCCTCAGGATTTAGGATATGTTGACAGAACCGATTCCTCCAAGCAGTTCGACCTTGAAATCGGCTTCCTTGTCAAGAAAAAGCAGCTGGGCGATATCATTGAAAGATGTATCCGCAAGCACGGCACCACCAAAACCAGCGAGGTTCTGGACAGCATAAAGGCACTGGGCTTTAAGTACTCCACCAAGGCGGCTATCACAGTTGCCGTCTGCGACGCTGTTGTTCCTCCGGCAAAGAAGGATATCCTTGCAAACGCCGACAAGCTGGTTGACAAGGTTGATAAGCAGTATAAGAGAGGACTTATCTCACGTGAGGGCAAGTCTAAGAAGTTCATCGAAATCTGGACTAAGGCAACCGACGACGTTACCGCAGCATTGCAGGCAAACCTTGATAAATACAACCCGATTTACATGATGTCCGACTCGGGCGCGCGTGGTTCTATCGCTCAGATAAGACAGCTTGCCGGAATGAGAGGACTTATTGCAAACACCTCGGGCGCGACAATCGAAATGCCCATCAGAGCCAACTATCGTGAAGGCTTGAACATTCTGGAATACTTCATTTCTTCCAGAGGTGCGCGTAAGGGTCTTACCGATACCGCTCTGCGTACCGCCGACTCGGGATATCTTACAAGACGACTTGTCGATGTTTCGCAGGATGTAATCATCACCGAGGACGACTGCGGCACTCACGAGGGTATAGAAGTGTTCGAGATCAAGAACGGCAACGAAATGATCGAGCCGTTCGCTGAAAGACTTGTCGGCAGATTTTTGGTTGAGGACCTTAAAAATCCCAAGACCGGCGAGGTTATAATGTCTTCTAACAAGCTTATGACCCCTGCCGACGCCAAGAAAGTAATCGACGCTCTTGAAGCCGAGGGCAGAACAAGCATAGAAATCCGCTCGGTACTGGGCTGCAAATCCAAGCGCGGCGTTTGCGCAAAGTGCTACGGTATGGATCTGGCACACTCCACCATTGTTTCTGTCGGTGAAGCTGTCGGAATCATCGCGGCGCAGTCCATTGGTGAACCCGGTACTCAGCTTACCATGAGAACCTTCCACACCGGTGGTGTTGCATCGGCTGAGGATATCACTCAGGGTCTTCCCAGAGTTGAAGAGCTGTTTGAATCCAGAAAGCCCAAGGGCGCGGCTATCCTTACAAGGATCGACGGCGTTATAAGCATAGAGGAAATCAAAAAGTCGAGGGTAATAGTAGTCACCAACACCGAAACCGGCGAGGTTGAGCAGTATGCTATTCCGTGGGACTACCGAATCAAGGTAAAGCCCGGAGACGAGGTTAAGGCGGGCGACGAGCTTACAGCAGGCTCAAAGAACCCCGCGGATATCCTTGCCATCTTAGGTCCGGAGGCTGTGAGAAACTACATTATCACCGAGGTACAAAAGGTTTACCGCTTGCAGGGTGTTGACGTTAACGACAAGCACATCGAGGTTATAACCCGCCAGATGCTCCGCAAGGTAAAGATTGAGGATTCCGGTTCGAGCTACCTCCTGCC
Source organism: uncultured Ruminococcus sp. (assembly GCA_900553675.1). Lineage (GTDB taxonomy): Bacteria > Bacillota > Clostridia > Oscillospirales > Ruminococcaceae > Faeciplasma. The sequence continues at coordinate 7,446 of USEH01000058.1, forward strand.
CGGCACTTTGGTTGACAGGCACGAGATTGAAGAGATCAACGCTCAGATTCAGGAGGAGATCGACGCCGGCGACGAGTCCGCAAGACTTATCGTTACCAGCCCCGTAATTCAGGGTATTACAAAGGCATCCTCCAGCTCGGAAAGCTTCCTTTCCGCTGCTTCCTTCCAGGAGACCACTCGTGCTCTTACCGACGCTGCCATAAAGGGCAAGACCGACCATCTGCTGGGTCTTAAGGAGAACGTTATCATAGGCAAGCTTCTGCCCGCAGGTACCGGTATGCAGGTATACAACAACGCCGAGGTCGTTAAGAACGAAGCGTATGTCGAGCGCGCGGCGCAGTCGCACGAGGCTCCGCAGGAGATTAACGGATAACTGAATATTCAAGAATTAAAGCCATCTCTGATGTAAAATCGGAGGTGGCTTTATATATTTTGGCATGGTTTGAACTACTACTTAGTGCAGTCATGGACGTGCTCCGCACGCCCATAGGGAAACCCCTTACGGTGGTTTCCCCAAGCTTTTTATATCTGGCTATTACAAAAAAATTTCATTTACCTATTGACAAAGTAGGTATTATGTGCTATCATAATACCAACCTAACAAGTAGGTAATTGGAGGACATCATGAAAAACTATTTTGAAAAGCTTATAAGAGAGAATTTCCGCTTCGGACGAATGTGTACGGTTAAGCAGGGTATCAATTAATCATTATACATTTTAAAACGAAAGGAAATAACTATCATGTCTGAATATAAATTTGAAACTTTACAGCTGCACGTAGGGCAGGAAAGCCCCGACCCCGCAACCGATTCACGCGCGGTACCGATATATGCAACCACCTCATATGTCTTTCACGACTGTGCACATGCCGCCGCCCGCTTCGGACTTACCGACACCGGAAACATTTACGGCAGGCTGACTAACTCCACTCAGGAGGTTTTGGAAAAGAGAATAGCCGCTCTTGAAGGCGGCGTTGCGGCTCTGGCACTTGCTTCGGGTGCTGCAGCAATCACTTATACCATTGAAGCCCTTGCGCAGAACGGCGGGCATATCGTCTCGCAAAAGACTATATACGGCGGCAGCTTTAACCTTTTGGCGCACACTCTGCCCGGTCTTGGCATTACCGCAAGCTTTGTAAACATCCACGACCTTACCGAAGTCGAAGCGGCTATCCGCGAAAATACCAGAGCAATATACATAGAAACCCTCGGCAACCCCAACAGCGACATTCCGGATATCGACGCGCTTGCTCAGCTTGCCCATAAGCACGGCTTGCCGCTTGTTGTAGACAACACCTTTGGCACACCGTATCTTATCCGACCTATCGAGCACGGCGCGGACATTGTTGTTCATTCCGCAACCAAGTTTTTGGGCGGACACGGTACCACCCTCGGCGGCATAATTGTCGACTCGGGCAGATTCGATTGGGCGGCAAGCGGCAAATATCCCGCAATTTCAGAGCCTAACCCAAGCTATCACGGCGTTTCGTTTGTAAAGGCTGTTGGTGCGGCGGCGTTTGTGACATATATAAGAGCGGTGCTTCTGCGGGATACCGGCGCGTGCATATCGCCGTTTGCGGCATTCCTGCTTTTGCAGGGCGTTGAAACTCTCTCCCTTCGCTTGGAGCGCCACGCCGAAAACACCAAGAAGGTCGTTGAGTACCTTTCAAACCATCCTCTTGTTGAAAAGGTAAATCACCCCTCGCTGTCCGACCATCCCGACCACGCTTTGTATGAGAGATATTTCCCCAACGGCGGCGCATCCATCTTTACATTTGAGATTAAGGGCGGGGTTAAGGAAGCTCACAGGTTTATAGATAATCTTAAAATCTTCTCGCTTTTGGCAAACGTTGCCGACGTTAAAAGCCTTGTTATCCACCCCGCAACCACTACCCACAGCCAGCTTTCACCGGAGGAGCTTTTAGATCAGGGCATAAAGCCCAACACCATCCGCCTGTCCATCGGAACGGAGCATATCGACGACATAATAGCAGACCTTGAAAAAGGCTTTGCGGCAGTAAAGGAGACGCAGCTATGAGCAAAATTTACACATCAGCCGACCAGCTTATCGGCAGAACCCCGCTTTTGGAGCTTACGCATATCGAAAAGCAATATAGCCTTAAGGCGAGGATTCTTGCAAAGCTGGAATACTTCAACCCCGCAGGCTCTGTAAAGGACAGAATCGCCAAGGCTATGATAGACGAAGCGGAGGCTTCGGGCAGGCTTAAGCCCGGCTCGGTTATAATCGAGCCGACCTCAGGCAACACAGGAATAGGTCTTGCTTCAGTCGCGGCGGCTAAGGGATACAGAATCATAATTGTTATGCCCGAAACCATGTCGATAGAGCGCAGACAGCTTATCGCCGCTTACGGTGCAGAGCTTGTGCTTACGGAAGGCTCCAAGGGCATGAAGGGCGCGATAGCCAAGGCGGAGGAGCTTGCCTTTAAAATCCCGAACAGCTTTATTCCCGGGCAGTTTGTAAACCCTGCCAACCCCAAGGCTCACAGGGATAACACCGGTCCCGAAATATACGAGGATACCGACGGCAAGGTTGATATCTTCGTTGCGGGAGTGGGAACCGGCGGAACGATAACAGGCGTTGGCGAGTATCTTAAGTATAAAAATCCTGCGATAAGGGTTGTGGCTGTGGAGCCCAAGACTTCCGCGGTGCTCTCCACCGGCGTTGCAGGCTCGCATAAGATTCAGGGCATAGGCGCAGGATTTGTCCCCGATGTTCTCAACACTCAAATCTATGATGAGATAATACCGGTTTCAAACGAAGACGCATTCGCCACAGGCAGGCTTATCGGCCACAGCGAGGGCGTGCTTGTGGGCATATCCTCCGGTGCGGCGGCGTATGCAGCAATCGAGCTTGCCAAGCGAGAAGAAAACGAGGGCAAGACAATAGTTGTCCTTCTGCCCGACACCGGCGACAGATATCTTTCAACCCCGCTGTTTGCGGAATAATGTAAAAAGGAGTAAATTTGCATGATGATATCAACAAGGGGCAGATATGCTTTAAGGGTGCTTGCAGACCTTGCGGAGAACTCCGGCAGGGGATATATCCCGATGAAGGAGGTTGCCGCGAGGCAGGGGATATCCTTAAAATATCTCGAGCAGATCATCCCCGCGCTGACCAAAAGCGGTTATATTGAGGGCATACAGGGCAAAGGCGGCGGGTATCGCCTGATAAAAGCGCCCAATAACTGCATAATCGGCGATATCCTGCGGCTGACCGAGGGCGACCTTGCTCCGGTTGCCTGTCTGGAATGCGGGGCAAAGCCGTGTCAAAGGGTCGACAGATGTCCCACCTACCCCATGTGGGTGGAATTTTACAAGTTAGTCACCGATTATTTTGACGGTAAAACGCTTGCAGACCTATTAAAAAAGTGATTCATTATGCAATCTCAAAAACCGCCAACATAACATAACGTGATATAATCCCCTTAGAGTAGTCACAAGAGAAAACAAAAAGTATCAAGACTGC
>USEH01000059.1 GCA_900553675.1 uncultured Ruminococcus sp.
CATAGTAGACGCTTCCGGCGAAACTCCCGCCGTAACCGTTACCGATAAAACCTCGGATGAAATTTCAAATCCGGTTCCTTATCAGGTTGCTTCAGCAGAAAAGGATGGCTTGTGGTATTCGGAGTATACTCTTTCCGAGCTTCCACAGTGGTTTGATATAACCTGTAACGGTGAGACCAAAACCTTTGGCGAAAACCCCGATCAGGATATTATAGATAAAATCAGCAGTAAAGTAGGATCTGACAGCTGGAAGGTTGAAAAGGGCGAGGACGGTCGTTGCCATATTTATATTGTAGACGGTGCTTACGATTATGCAAACATCACCGCAACGGATAAGGCAAGCGGCAGCTTTTTAGACCTTTCATTGATGGAAGTTGTAAATACCGCGGAAGACAATGGCAGAAGATACACCGAATATGCTGTTGCAATAGATTCGGAATGGTTTGATATTGCGTATAACGGCAGCCAGCCTGTAACCTTTGGCAAAGACCTGAACACCGCATATACCGGCATAGTTATCGACGGCGGGTTTGCCGATTGGGACGCCGTTCCCAAGTATCCTGCCAACGACCCGACGGGCAATGTACAAAATGTAGCAATTGTATGGGCTGGCGAATGGATTTACCTTTACATTGAGGTTGGAGCCAACCCCGAGGCAATCAACTGGAGCGGAAATAACAGTACCGGTAATTTTGTTATTGTCACCGACCTTGGAAAAGAGCTGCTGCTAAAGCCGCGATATTATGTGAATAATGACATATCCGTTGTTGATGGAATAGACGGGGCTGAAATGGAATGTGATTGCGCCGAGCTTGGCTGGGGCAGCAGCAACTACCATTATGAAATTGCCGTTCCCTCCGGTTTGCTTCCGGAATACATGGAATCTATCAGCTTTGGTCACTATTTAGTTGACCCGTATGTTAAAGGCGTAACCGATATGCTTGGCTCAGGTGTTGACCCTGATAAGCAGTTTAACGGCATTGTTTTTGATGGTGAATACTTAGACTGGAAGTATTATCCTCACACGGTCATTCAATATGCGGGCGGCGGCACCCATGAATACGTTGAAGATGCAAGCGGCGCTCTTTACAACAACGGAGACGGTTATGTTTACGGTCATACCGTCACCACCACGCAGGCTCATCAGAATCAGGCACTTGGCGGAATGTGGCAGTTTTACATGAGCGTTAATGATACCAATCATGTAGATTTAACCACAACATTAATGTGTGCCGGTCCTGATGGCAAGCTGCATTTTGCAACAGAAGCCGACTATGCGCAAAATATGGCGGATATTGGCAGCGCTCATAAATACTATATTGTCGATACAAGCTATACCGGTCCCAAGGAAAATATTACTCTTGATGAGCTGATAGCAACCGGTCAGTTTTACGGAGAGGCTTATGTAACCAAATCGCCTTCTCAGTGGGATATTGAATATAAAGTTGATGTTGAAATGCTTGCGAAAAAAGCCGGCTTGAACAACGCTTCCGATGTTAAAACAATAAACGCGCAATTCCACCAGCTTGGCTATAAGTGGGTTACTGCCGGCGGCACCTCAACAGGCGCATTATTGGGCATATTCCTTTGCCTTGCAACCGTTTCCGGCACATATTTCTTTAAAAAGAAAAAAGCTATGGGTATAAAATAAATGATAAAATACATTATTTGCATAGCACTTATAGCGCTGTGGATATACATTTTAAACGTTCTTAAGCGCACAGAGCTGCATTTCTGGCGCTTTATTGCCGGAAGCTTTGGGCTGTTTATTTTCCTGATGGTTCTGGCAAGACCTGTTTTCACGCAACCGCTTTCAAAAGCGGTTGCATCTGTTTCCGGATTAGTCGGCAGCCTGACAGATACATTCACGGCATACTTCAAATATGGCGTACTGTTTATAGAATCCGCTGCGGGGGCTATAACCCTGCAGGTAGATTTTGAGTGTTCCGGCATTATAGAGATAATGGCGTTTATTTCGCTTGTTGCTTTCTTTACGGTCTACACCGTCAACGAGCGCATTGTAGTAGGCGTTATCGGCACAATATATATCATTCTTGCAAATGTGCTGAGAGTTACCTGCATATGCCTGATAATACATTTCTTCGGTCCGGACGCATACTTTATTTCTCATACAATAATAGGCAGACTTATTTTCTATACATTTTCGGTACTGCTGTATTTCTACGTGTTTACAAAACCGCAAATAATCCGAATGAAGATTGGAAAGTTTACTTATGGACATTCTTAAAAGTCTGGCAAATTCCTTTATCTTTTGGGCAGCGTGGATAATCATTCCGCTTATAATGGAGGTATTGCCCGCTATAGGAAGCTTTATTATCCTTATAAAGCGAAAGATAGCTGCCGGTAAGGTGAAAAAGCCGATTATCTATCCCGAAATATCAATTATAGTTCCTGTCTATAATTCCGAGGGCACTCTTGAAGAATGTATCCGCTCGATTTATGACAGCGAATATCCAAACGAGAAAATCAGGGTGTTTCTTGTAAACAACAAGGGAACGGATAACAGCTTTGCCGTTTACACCGAATGTCAGAAAAAGTACAGCGGTCTTTATATGCAGTGGATGAACGCCGAGCAGGGAAAGTCGCGCGCATTGAATCTTGCCATTTACAATAGCGACGGCAAGTATATTGTGCATATAGATTCAGACGGAGTTTTAGAGCCGTCGGCACTAACCCGGATGATAGACAAGTTTGAGGACGACCCCAAGATCAACTGCATGACCGGCGCGATTATGACCCGCCCAGATAAGATAGAGGACTACCGCCGCGGATTGCAAAGACTGTTCCGCAAGCTTGAATTTATGGAATACGCCCAGGCGTTCCTTGCCGGAAGGAACTACGCCTCCGACCTCAATGCAATTTACACCATTTCGGGAGCGTTTTCGGCATTCCGCAAATCTGCGATACTCAAATCACAGCTATATAATACAGATACTCTTGCCGAGGATACTCAGATAACCTTTCAGCTGAGACACCTGCAAAAGGATAGGGTGTACATCAGCGAAAAGTCAATTTTCTTTGTAGACCCCATTGAAAACATCGATAAGCTTTACACCCAGCGTCAGCGCTGGCAGCGCGGAAGTCTTGAAGTATCCAAAATGTTCATAGGCGAGGATATGAAGGCGCGGCAGCTTTTCAAGGACATCAACGTTAAAACCCTGATGTACGACCATACCTTTGCTTTTCCACGCATGATATGGCATCTTGCGCTTGTCTGCCTGATGTTTATAGGCTACTCCGGCAGAACCATACTTATGGCAACTCTTATACTGTTCGGAATATACACCGTTTGCGGCTATGCCTATTACGCCTCGACCTGCGGCTTTTTAAGCGAATTCGGGGACTTGCGGAAATACTACGCAAGGCAATGGTGGGTAGTTCCGTTGCTGCCGTTTTTCAACCTTGTTGTGTTTTTTATTCGCCTTGCCGGAATAATCAACAGCATCAACACCACGTCGGCGTGGAGGACAAGAACCCTTTCCGAGGAGGCGGAAAGCTTTAGCCAAACGGTTAAGAACGATTTTAAAAAGCACAGCGGCTGGCTTGTTAAGCTGAGGAACATGGTAAACGCCGACCCTGAGGAAATGTATGGCGAAATGCCTCTTGATAAGCGTCTTAAAGGCTCGGTTTTGGCGTATATCGCGGTTTTAGTTACCGCCGCCGTATCGGTGATGCTGGGAGCTTTGTGTTACTGGTCAAAGCACGCCTTAACAATAGGAGTAAACGAAATAATCAACACGCTTACAAGCCCTATGCAGGGAGCAGGCGGCGATACTATCAGCAGGGCAGCCGGATACTGCCTGCCGCCCATATTAATAGGTTTTGCCGTTATAGTGCTTGTTTTTATTGTCGACCGCCATCGCACCAAAAAGCTGGTTGAATCGGACATCCCGTATGACGAAAAGGAGAAAAAGGCGGGGCGTATTATCGCGCTCAGGCGCGTTTGCGCCGCAGCAAGCGTGATTATGCTTGTGTCGGTGCTGATTTACTGCGACTATTGCTATGATTTTAAGGGATATATAAAATCCCGTCTGATGAGCTCTTCGATTTATGAGCAGTATTATGTAAATCCCAACAACGTTAGCATAACCTCATCCGGTAAAACAAAGAATCTCATACATATTTACGTTGAAAGCCTTGAAACCACCTATGCCTCAAAGGAGGACGGCGGATATCAGGAAATAAACTATATTCCCCGCCTTACAAAGCTTGCTGCGGACAATATTAGCTTTTCAAACACTGAAAAGCTGGGCGGCTTTACCTCAACATATGCCTCTACCTGGACGGCGTCGGCTATTTTTTCAATGACCTCCGGCGTTCCGTATCTGCTTCCTTCAAACGATCCTGTTATAACCCGGCAGAAAATCTACGCCTCAAAGCTTGTAACCCTTGGCGATATTCTTGAAAGCAAGGGCTACTACAACGAGTTTTTATGCGGCTCTGATGGCGAATTTGGCGGGCGCGCGCCATACCTTAAGCAGCATGGAAATTACAGAATTTATGATTACTACTCAGCCATAGAGGATGGATACATCGATTCCGACTATTATGTATGGTGGGGATTAGAGGACAGCGGTATGTTTCGGATAGCAAAGGACCGGCTTACCGAAATCTCAGAATCCGGTCGTCCGTTTAATTTCACGCTTTTAACGGTCGATACCCACTTTCCGGATGGTTACGTATGCAATCTGTGTTCAAACGATTATCCGCAGACTGTCGCTAATGTTATAAAATGCGCCGATAATCAGGTCTGCGACTTTGTGGAATGGTGCCGGCAGCAGCCTTTTTATGAGGATACGGTAATAGTTATAACCGGAGATCATCCCAGAATGGACAGCTCTTTAGTTGCAGATATAGACTGGTATGACAGATACATATACAACTGCTTTATAAATGCCGAATGCGACGACAGCGTTGCAGACAAAAACCGTAAGTTTTGCACTCTTGATATCTTTCCGACCGTTCTTTCTTCCATGGGCTTTGATATTGAGGGCGACCGCCTTGGTCTTGGCACTAATATGTTCTCGCATCAGCGCACGCTTGTTGAGGAGATTGGTCTTTACGAGTTTGAGGAACAGCTTCAGTCCCGCTCGGAATACTATATTTCGGAGTTTGCTCCGGAGCTTGTGCGGCAGGAAAATGTGGATAAGGGAGATATCGTAAATGAATAGCTATTCTTTTGTGAGGTGACAGATACATGGGCATGAAAAAGAAAAAGCGTGAGGTAAGCGCTTGGCTTGTGACTTTAGGTGCGATTGCAGTTATTCTGATCATCGGCTTTTTGGCGTGGCTGCAGCTTGGCACCTACGAGCGGGGGATACTGGATGTTTATGCCGTTCAGCAGGACGGTTATGTTCAGCTTGTTCTCGACCAGATAAACCTTATCGAAAACGACACCAACGAAGCTTTGGTAAATGATATCCTTGCAACGTTCGACGCTTCGTCTAACAAATACTGGACCCTTTCGCACGATGACGCCCTGGTTTTCATTAAAGACGTTCAGGAAACAAACCGCTACAAGGGCTTTACCACTGCCACCTACTTTGTTTCCGATTCGGCGAGGGAGTTTATTAATGGGCTTCAGGTAAATCGGGTTGTTCATTCAACAATCGATCTTAGCGGCACCCCATATATCGCTTCGGGAGTTAAGTTTGAATACGGCGGAGAAAAATACGGAATCTGTCTTCTTACCACCTCGGACATTATTCTCGACCATAACGCCTACCTCAGCGCAAAGATAAATCTGTTTATTCTTTTTGCGATTATACTTGCAATTTTCATTGTCGGAGCGCTTGCTCTTTCCATTATGGCTCAGAACAGATACAAAATGCTTGTCCGGTTAAATAACGATAACAAGCAGCTTCGCGAGCAGATAGAAAGACTTACAGAGCTTTTCACCCGTCAGGAGCTTTACAATGCAAGATACATGGCATTCGGCGAGCCTGCTGTGGATATACTTATCGACAAGCTGGAGCAAAGGGACGTATGGCCGCTTAACTACATAGTAGTGCAATGCAGCTCTGAGGAACAGCGCAACCAGTTTATGCTTGACACTCAGGCGCTGTGCGATGCAACCTTTATCCGTGCCCTTGCTAAAAACAACTATCTTCTTATTTTCAATGTTCACTCTGATGAGTCGGCGATATCGTTTGTGCGCAAAACTGCCGTTCATTCCGGTGCAAAGGTAGTTGGAAATATTGTCTTTCCGACTAAGCCCGATATTCCTCTGAGCGAGGCTATCCGGCAGTACAACAGTAAAATAATAATTGATGAAAATGGAGAAAAGCTGCTCAAATCGCAGGATAAGCTTAAAGAAAGCCTGGGCATCAACGAAGATTCGGAGCAGTAAGAAACCGGTAAGCCGCTTGAAAAAGCATAGAGCGCAAAAATAAGAAAGTGAGGGCGGAGAATATGGATAATAAAATATTCTGCGAATACAGGTTCAAATTTTATCTGAATGCAAGCCACAGCATAATTATAAACGGCAAGCAGGGTCAGGTTCACCCGCACACGTGGGAGATAACCCTTGATATCCTGGTAACTCGCAAAGACTTTACCGAGTTCAACGTTTACGAAAAGACCTTAACTGATTTCTTTGCCAAGTATCAGAATCAGACCATCAACGATATTCCGCCGTTCGACGCGATAATACCTACTCTTGAAACAATGGTGGAATACTTCGGAAATGAAATCAGAGAGCTGATTCGCGGCATGGGCTGCGAGCTTATAAGAATCGAAGGAAGCGAAACCCCTACCCGCAGCTATATCATTTCCTATGCAAAGACGACCGAGTATTTCCAGAACGTTGAAAAAAGCTCTAAGGAAGCAATGTCAAGAGTGATTGACAGTATGCTTGACGATATTCTGGCTTAATAACGGTGACTGATATGGATACAGGCATAGATATGGAAAACACTGCATTGCCGCGTGAAAGCTCTCTTTCCGGAAAAAAGAAGAAAAAGCGCGCAAGGTATATTGCGTTGCCGTTTATTATTGTCGGATATGTGCTTGTGGGCATACTTGTGGCGCTGATTGCATTAAAAAGCGGAAACTTTTTTGATGGCTTTGATACCTTGTTTTATACCCACCGCGCAGATTTTCTGTATAAATCTATAACCGAGGAAGGAAACTGGTTTCCGATTATAGATATGTCGTGGTATAACGGCGTGGAAACATGGCGGTATTGGTCTATAGTTCCCGAATATATTCTGGCTGGGTGTCAGGCGCTGGCAGGCGGGGATACCTATAACGGATTTCTGATTTTTTCATTTATCTTATATGTAGCCAACGGCGTTGCATGGCTTTATATCGGATATAAGCATGACAGACCGTGCCTGGGCGCGATTATCGGTGCCATTGCATTCTTCGTGCCGTGCACATCGGCACAAATGCTATTCAGCGAGGGCGTTATCGCAAGAGCAATGTCGATGCCGGTGATTCCGATATTCTTTTCAAGGATAATTGACTATCTTGAGACAAAGAACTGGAAGATGCTTCCCCATATCATGCTCTGCTTTATATGGGTTTCGCTTTGTCATGCAGGCTTTGCCGGTATGCTGGCGATAGCAACGGTGTTATACCTTTTCTTATATGCGGTTGTGAACCTGCGCCAAAAGCACGGAAGCGTTTTTGCTGTAATAATTTCATTGATTTTGTCGTTTGTAATATTGGGAATATATATTTATCCTACGTTTTTCGGCGGTATAGCCGACAAGGACAACCAATCAATTATGGCTACATATTTTCAGGAGCTTTATTATTCCATAAATCCTTTCTTGACATATAAGTATGGAGTTAAAAATCATTGGCTGTATTCGGAGTCGTATTACTTCGGGCTTACATCTACAATTCTTGCGGTTGGCGGAGCATTCCTGTCTAAGAAAGATACCATGCCCGGATTTGCAGCCTCGTTTATAATTGTACTTTTAACCACGCCCACAGCCCGCATATTCTTGTCTCTGCTTCCTGGAGGAGAATACCTTTGGATGCTGAGATTTATGTCTATAGCTATTTTGTTGCTGCTTGTATGTCTGCTATACTGGAGGACGCTGAAAAAGCAGCTTTTGACAGCGGTGATGATAGCTTTTATAGTTGAAATGAGCGGCTCGGTTGTTTTTGTAACCCATCAGACGTCGATTATGCATCCCGATAAGTACTATGAATCGTTGGCAGAAAGTATGCTGGTAACCGAGGGCAAAGAAATCACCGCTCAGCGCATGTCGATAGCAGACCCCTATGACGCCGACATAGACGGTATATACACTATTTCGGGTTATGGTGACAAAAGAGTTGCCACAAGCTTTGGGCAGGGCGTGCAGGCTGCGGCAGCATACCGTAACATAACTCAGCTCAACGAAGCTGCCGAGGATAACGCTTATCTTTATATGTTTGACAGATATTTGCAGCTTGGAAACGATTCGGTAATAGTGCCGATTGAAACGCCCGATGGCGACAGGAATGAGTTGGAGCTTATAAGCGCAGCGAAAAAATCTGGCTACAGCCTTGTGACTAAAAACGATTCCTATATGCTGTTCCACCTTGACGACAAGCTTTTGGAGGACGTAGACAAAAACTTTGGTGTTATAAGCAAATACCGAGGAATAGGCATAGGCAAAAGCGCGCCCACTATCTCCATCGACTTTCCGATGGTTGAGGAAACGGTATCATGGTGCATAAACGACTACACCTATGAGCAGCTTTCGCAGTATGATATTGTTTTCCTTGCGGGATTCACCTACACCGATAAGTCGGCTGCCGAGGAAATGCTGATTAAGCTTTCCGAAAACGGCACAAGAATAATCATCATGGCTGATGGCATACCCTCCGACGAGAATACCGGAAGCCGCGCGTTTTTAGGTCTTGAATGCTATCCCGTTCGCTTTAAAAACGGCTATCCCGAGCTTGACACAATCGACGGCTACCTTAACTGCGACCTGTTCCCATCCGGACATACCGACTGGCTTACGGTTTACGTAAACGGTCTTGATGAGGTTTGGGGAACGGTTGACGATTTCGAGCAGAACCTGCCCTTCTTCGGAACCGTAAAGAATAACAATATCGTTGTAATAGGTCTGAACCTTAGCTATCACTATGCCCTTACAAAGGACCCGACTGTTGGTGCGCTTTTGTCTTATGCATACAAGGTAAACACCTACGAGCTGCCGGAGCGCGAAATAGTCCCTCTGCAAATTGATTACCGCAACAACAGAATTGAGATTGTTTCGGAGTATGACAACGTTTGCACCACCCTTGCATGGCATGATATATTCGATGCCGACAACGGTGCCTACACTAAAAATCACCTGACATTTGTCAACAAGGGCAAAACGGTTATAAAGCTGCATTACCCATATCTCTGGCAGGGTATTGTGATTACGGTAATCGGACTTGTGGCTTCCGTAATTTTCATTTTGAACGCCAAAAAGCGATGGGATAAGGAAAATCCCGCAGACGATAATCATTATTGAAACGGAGATAACTAAAATGTTAAGTCAGCAGATTATGGACACTTATGTAGAGATATTAAAGGAGGAATTAGTCCCCGCCATGGGCTGCACCGAGCCTATTGCTGTGGCGTATGCCGGAGCTATCGCGCGGAAAACTCTCGGCTGCCTGCCCGACAAGGTGGATTTGGCTGTCAGCGGGAACATCATAAAAAACGTTAAAAGCGTTATCGTGCCGCACACAAAGGGGCGCAAGGGCTTGCAGACCGCCGTTGCCGTCGGAATCTGCTGCGGAAACGCCGATAAAGAGCTTGAGGTGCTGTCTGATGTGACAGATGAGCAGCTGACCTTGATGGACGATTTTCTTGCTTCTGCGAAAATCACCGTGAGCGAGCTTAACTCCAACTGCCCATTTGACATTCAGGTGAAGGTCTATTCGGGTGAGGAAAGTGCCTACATCCGGATTATCGGAAATCATACCAACGTGGTCTGCATATGCAAAAACGATGAAATTATTTTAGACAAGCCCTTCACCGACGAGGTGGTTCAGGCGGCTCAGAACAGAAAGCTGCTTAATGTTAAGGACATTGTTGAATTTGCAGACACTGTCAGAGTTGACGATATCCGCGAGGTAATAAAGCGGCAGATTGAATATAACACTGCAATAGCTAATGCGGGAATGAACGGCAGGTACGGCGCGAATATCGGAAAAATCCTGATACGCTCCTACGGAAACAGCGTTCAGAACCGCGCAAAGGCATATGCCGCCGCAGGCTCCGACGCCCGAATGAACGGCTGCGAGCTGCCTGTTGTGATAAACTCGGGAAGCGGAAATCAGGGCATGACGGCTTCTATTCCGGTCATTGTCTATGCAAAGGAATGTAATGTCTCCGAGGATTTGCTGTATCGCGCTCTGGCGGTCTCCAATCTTGTCACGATTCACCTTAAAACCGGCATAGGAAGCCTTTCAGCCTACTGCGGTGCCACCAGTGCCGGAGCAGGGGCGGGCGCGGGCATATGCTATCTTTATGGCGGTCATTATGACGAAATCGCGCATACCGTTGTAAACGCTCTTGCCATAAATTCGGGTATGCTCTGCGACGGCGCAAAGGCAAGCTGCGCGGCGAAAATCGCCTCGGCTGTGGAAGCGGGACTTTTAGGCATGCAGATGTATATGCACGACAGCCAGTTCCGCTGCGGCGAGGGCATTGTCGCTAACGATGTTGAAAAGACGATTGACGCCGTAAGCGCCATAGCAAGGGAAGGAATGCGCGAAACCGACAACGAGATT
>USEH01000060.1 GCA_900553675.1 uncultured Ruminococcus sp.
GCGCAGTACATAAAAAAGCGGCCTGCCAACTGCTGTCTGCGGCTTTTGAACTATCTGCCGTGGGATGTTGACGAGCATGGAGACCTGCTGTATTCCGCGGCTGACAGAGCGTTGTAGGAAACATGATATCGCGAACATATACATTTATAAATAGCGTGGTGACAAGAAATCTCCCTCCACCTTTTGGCAGAGAGAGGTTTTTTGCGGTGAGAGCGGATGTGCGGCGGAGAAACATCCCGTATCACCGGCGCAATCCGAATCTTAAATAATCGGCGCAGCCGTTTCACCACAAGGCGAAGCGATACCGAATCTTTTCACTTTTCTCTCTTCTCTCTTATCTGCGGCGACAGCCGCAACTATCTCCCTCCACCTTTTGGCAGAGGGAGATATTTTTATTGATTGGCTCTGTTTGGAAGCGGCGCTCATCAATCACTTGATTTCAAGAACCATACCCGATTCGGCTGAAATCACCTTAGTGGTCAAATTTGCTCCGGTGAGACTATATGTAACCACCTTGTATACCGGCAGCTCGCCCGATTCGTCGAGGGTGCAGTATAAAACGGTATAGTAAGCCTTTCCTCCGTTGAGCGCTATTTCCTTGGCTATATCCTCGGAAATGTATTTGCCCGTCTTGGCAGCTTTAACCAGCTCGAAGTTTATACCCGGCATTATGACCGAGGGAATCCTCTCATCCGCGTAGATTTCCGATTCAAACTCGGTAACGCCGTGAACTGCTTTTACATGGTAGAGGATAACCGTGGCTCTGCCCTCCTTGACCTCCTCCGCTTCGACCGTCACCTTTATCTCGCTCTTTGGATAGCCGCGTTCCTCTATGTAGCCAAGGACTATGTCGGCGGCCTCCTGCTCGGTCAGAAGCTTGACGGTTACAGGGCCGTAGTCGCCCTTGTCGTCATATTTATGGCCCCTGCCAATGCCAGTGTAACCGTCGATATAGAACTCCCAGAAGACATTCATGTGCACCTTAGAGCTGTAAACGATTACCGAAACGGTGTACTGCTTCTTCTCATCATCATAGCTGACCTCGCAGCTTTCAACATCGTCAACGCTCTGCGCGCAAACATGAGCAAGCGCGTTTTTTATTGCCTTCTCCTCTGGGATGATGGGATAATCCTTTTCACCGTGGGGCTTTTTGGTCTTGCCCGCGATAAAATTCTCGCCCACATGGTAGCTTCTTTCCATAGCATACCAATAATCGGTATCGCCGACGGTGAAGCGAACATGGGTATATTTCAAACTCTTCTCGTCTTCAATCTTAACGTTTTCAAATTCGGACTTGTCTATTTCCAAATCCTTGGAAGCCGCCGAAAGGAGCTCATCATCCGGTCTGAACTGCTCCGAAAGCTTATCTCTGGAGACATTCATCTGTACTAAGACGGTGTTTGCCTCCTTGCCGGGGGTGTTGTCGCGGATTGTCAGGTAGTAGATGATTTCTCTGCTATGCGTCTTCTTTTCAAAGGAGATAACCTCCGTTTTGCTTATGTCGAAGTCGTATACGTCGTCAGGATCTTTTGAAAGCGCATCTAATGCATACTGCTTGATTTCCTCGGGAGTGCTGTCGCCGCCGTACTTTGTAAGCCCAAACACCTGACCGCCGATAACCTCGCCGGTCTTTTTGTTGACGAACCACAAAAGGTTACTATCATCCGATACGAGATAGAATGTGTAATATTCGGCGCTTCCGAAGCGATAATCATAGGTGCTGGTGAGGTCGGCATAATCACGCCCTGTTTTTTCGAGGAGGATATTTATAGCCTCGTTTTTGCTCAGTCCCGAAACGCTCTGCTTTCCGCCGTAGATATTTCCTGAAGCGCCCGACGGTACGCTCTCGTCATAAACGTAGGCGAAGTATGCGGTTTCGGCGTCCTTAAGGCTGGTCATGGTCACATACTGTCTGGGATAGCCGTTTTCATCATATGTGATTATGCAGTCGGAGACCGCGATATCCTTCGCCGAAACGCCGTCTAAGTCGCAGATGTATTTTACTGCCAATTCCTTGGCTTCCTCGGCCGATACCGTGGGATATCCGCCCGCGCCAGCGATAGCGCCGCCATCCCGCGAGATAATCTCGCCGTTGACAGGGTTAATATAGTATGATTTCAGCTTGCCGTCAGCCGCGGTATAGGTTACATGATACCGCACAGGCGCTTCCCCGCCCTGCCAGTCCTCGAGCATTACTTTGATGTCCGAGACATCCTTCCTTGCAGTGCCTTCAAGCGCGGCTTCGACTGCCTTTTCCACCGGGATATAGTCGGACTTGCTCCTGCCGGTTACAGATATCCTGCCGGACAGCACCCCGGCATTCTCACGGGTCAGGCTCAAATCGTTTATGGATAGCTTGGCAAGGCTTTCAAAGGTGTAGACGGGCACGGCGTCGATGATATCCTTTATCATCAGAGCCTTGCCGATGGAGATGTTATACATCTTTGCAAGGCTTACAAGCTCGTCATCCGCTTGGGTGATAGTCTGGCTGAGGACTGCACCCTCGATATTTTTGCTGCCCAACAGCTCGTAAATGCTGTCCGACATTTTCTTTTCAAGCTGCTTGCCGAACTCGCCGTTTTCGGAAGCCACGCTTACAAGCACCGAGTTTTTAAGGTTTGAAATGTAGTCTTCGTCCACCATGCGGTTTACAAGTGTCTCCACGGTATCGGAAAGGCTGTCGCCCTTGAAATCCTGACCGTTTAAAATGCTTTCGCCGTCCTTGTTGTCGGCGGTTACGTTTACAACGGTTTCGGATTTATCTACTAAAATCTCGACGCTTGGGTTAACGTCCAAGCAAATTGTTGCGTTTATATCGCCGTCGGACGAGGTGGGCTTTGCTGTAAGTCCCCTGTTGGATATTCCTATTGCAGCCGCGCAAGCCACTATTGCCAGCGCCGCAGCTATCCCGACAAGATATCGCAAGGACGGTCTGCGCTTGGTTTTTTCTGCCATAATAAAAGCACCTCCGCTTTCACAATCAGCGAGAACCGAATCCAAAACATCTATCTTTTCCATCTTTTCAAAGCCCGAAGCCAAGCTTTCTTCAACTGTTTTCATCTTCAATTCTCCCTTCATAGATTAATCTAAGTTTCTTTATTGCACGATTGTATTTTGAAAGAACTGTTCCCAGCGGCAAAGACATTATCGCCGCGATCTCCTTATGCATAAAGCCCGCAACGGCGTGCATTACCACGATTTCCCGCTCCTCGCGCGATAGCTGGGTTAAGCAGGCTCTCACGGCGCAGCCTTCTTCTAAGGAAAGCGTGTCCTGCGGCAGGAGCTTTTCCCAGTCGTCGTCCTCAAAATCGGCATTTCGCTTTCTTTCGCTAAGCTTTTTGAGGGACATATTCCGCGCGATTGCAAACACCCAAGCCATGGGCTTTCCGCCCCGTTTATAGCTGCGGGCGTTGACGTATACGCTGACATAAAGGTCGTGCAGGACATCCTCGGTGTCGTAGGAGTTCTTCAAGAACGAGAGGACGTAGCTGTAGATGGGGTTGTAGGTATCCCCATAGAACCGGGCAAGAGCGGTTTTGTCGCCCGAAGCCATACTTATTAATTCGTCTTCGAGTTTGTCCGCATCAAGCCTTTTTGATTTATTTACTGCCGGCAAGTAATCTATCATAGCCTGAATCCTCCCTTCACTATAATAATCTTTTTGGCGGGGTGTTTATTGCATGGGATTTTGGTTTTTTGATTATTATAGCATGGATTGGGGGGGAATGGTAGACTTAGGGGGAGGTTTTTTGGGGGGATTGTTGGTACGCTCTGCCGCGCCAATCGTCGGATTAATATGTCGCCAAACGTCGGAAAAATTTCTTGCCAATCGTCGGAAAACACTTGCAATGCTTGTGATTATGGTATATAATATGAATAACATGATCGGATGCGAGGTGCTTCAAATGAAAAACTACAGAAAAAGAATTGCTGATGATATCCTGAAACGGAAGTTGGAAGGCAAAGGCGCAGTCCTGATTGAAGGTCCTAAGTGGTGCGGCAAAACTACAACCGCCGAACAGCTCGCCGCCAGTGTTTTGTATATGGATGATCCCGAAAAGAAGGAACAGAACATCACAATGTCAGAGCTTAGCCCCAAGCGGCTGTTAATGGGGGCTACGCCAAGGCTGATTGATGAGTGGCAGCTTGCCCCAAAGCTGTGGGACGCAATTCGCTTTGAAGTTGACCATCGCGGTGAGCTTGGGCAGTTTCTGCTGACAGGCTCTGCCGTTCCGGCTAATACCAAGGAAATCACCCATTCAGGCACAGGACGTTTTACTTGGTTGACGATGAGACCTATGAGCTTATACGAATCCGGCGATTCCACCGGCGAAGTCAGTCTTAAAGCTCTGTTTGATGGCACAGCTGAGATTGACGGTGCTTCAAAGCTCAGCATTGAGCGTTTGGCTTTCCTAGTCTGCCGCGGTGGATGGCCGCAAGCGGTGGATATGCGGGATGAAATTGCGTTAGACCAAGCTATGGATTACTACGACGCTGTTGTTCACTCCGATATCAACCGGGCTGACAACGTGCAAAAGAACCCCGAAAGAGTTCGCAGACTCATGCGTTCTTATGCAAGAAATCAAGGAGGACAGGTACCCAATACTGTTCTTGCTCAAGACGTTTCAGCTAATGATGAAACACCCATCAGCGAAGAAACCGTTTCATCCTACATCAGTGCACTGCGCAAAATCTTCGTTGTTGAGGATATGCCCGCGTGGAATCCCAATCTTCGGTCTAAAACCGCTATTCGCTCCTCCGACACACGTTACTATATCGACCCATCAATAGCCGTAGCAGCTTTGGGTATCGGTCCAAATGATTTGATGAATGACCTTAAGACTTTTGGTTTTCTATTTGAGACACTCTGCATAAGGGATCTTCGTGTTTTTGCAGACGCTTTATACGGCAAGGTCTACCATTACCGCGACAAAGACGGGCAGGAATGCGATGCTGTTATCCATCTGAGAAACGGCAAATACGGTTTGATTGAAATTAAGCTCGGCGGGGATAAGCTCATTGAAGAAGGCGCAAGGAGTCTCAACGCAATGGAAGCAAAAATCGATACTGACAAGATGAACGTGCCATCTTTTCTTATGGTTCTGACCGGAACCGGAGATTATGCTTATCGCAGACGCGATGGTGTGTATGTCGTGCCGATTGGTTGCTTGAAGAACTGATTCTATGGGATATGTGAATTTTTTGTGTTGTATATAATCTATCACAGCATAAACTTTTTTAATCGACAAGCTTATGCACTTGAATGCACAAACTTTCGCTTGGCATATAATCTATCGCGAACAGTCTGAAAACACACCCAAACAAAAAAGCGGCTCCCCGAGTCGCTTTTCTCATTATATAATATAGAAAATAACTTAACACCGCAAAGCAGAATATTACCCAACAACCCAACAGCTCTTCCCCACCGTCCACCCGAACTTATTCGCCCCAAACCATTCCAATTTGTTACTCCCATATGTACCGTTGATTTGCTTATTCCGAACTCGCGCGCAGTCTGCCTAACGGTTGCCTTATGCTCGATAATGTACTCTCCTAAGATGACAGGGCGCTCTTGGGTCCTTGATATTTCCGTCATAAGCTCACTCCTATTTGAATTATACTAATTTATATGGGTAACACGGCTGATTTATGACGGAGAACGGCAGAAAGCGCGGATAGCTCTCAGTCCTCATTAGTTTCTATAGTTTTAGCCGCCATAATTGTAGAATATGCATAAAATTCCGCTGAAATCCGAAACGAGTTTGTCCAAATGGTCGACAAGCACGCCGCCGGTTGCTATACTTTAAATGAACACAAAAGCATGATGTTCATAAAAGGAGTGATTACTATTCCTAAGATTATAGAAAATATACGCGGCGACATCATGCGCTGCGCGGAGATAATTCTTAAAACCGACGGCTACAACGCTATGTCTGTCAGACGGATTGCGCACGAGTGCAAAACCGCAGTCGGGACTATCTACAACTACTTTAACGGCAAGGACGATCTGGTTGCCAACGTTATCCTAAAAGACTGGCTTGATGTGGTTGACGAGATGACCGAGCTTGTTAAGACTTGCAAAAGCTATGCCGACGGCGCGGTGGGAATATATCAGGCGATACGCAAATTTGAATGCATATATAAAAATGTGTGGAAGCAGTACTCCGAAACGGGTGGCTCGCACGTGGTTGTTTCGGAACACCATATGCTGTTGAGGTCGCAGGTTAGCAGTCTTTTAGAGGTTCTTGCCAAAAATACCGCAAGCTTGCGGCTGCGCGCGTCCTCGCCGATAATTGCCGAAGCGATAATAGCAGCCACCATGCAGCCGGACATGAACGAGTTGACAATCCGCAGGTTTGCGGAATTATTATAAATAAAGGAGAAACTACTATGAGCAGCTTTAAAGACCTGAGAATCGTAGACAACTTCTATCAGACCTCGGCTTTCTTCCCCATGCCGACGGTTATGATAGGCACCCTGACCGACGACGGTAAGACCACCTTCGGTCCCTACTCCCTTGTCCAGCCCTACTATATCGCCGGCAAGGACTACTACGCTATGCTTCTGTGCTGCCGCAACTCTTCCAACACGGCGCAGAACATTTTAAAGCGCAAAAAATGCACCCTCAACTTTATCAACGACGACCGCAGACTCTTTAAAGAGGCGGTTAGAATGGGCTTTCCCGGCGACACCCCCGAAGAGAAGATGAAGGACTGCATTTTCAACATCGAGGAGGGTCTGCGCAAAGCTGCCGACCCTAAGGGCGAATATCCCAAGGTTATATCAGACTGCTTCCAGGCGTTTGAGTGCACATGGGTTGACACGCTTGACAACGCCCAGAATGATAAGCCCGGTCAGCTCGACGGCTACGAGCCGCCCTACCACGACTTTAACGGCATAACCTCAAAGTTCGGCGCGCACTTTATCCTGAGGGTCGACAAGATTCTCATGAAGGAAAAATATTACAACGCTATAGTAAACGGCGTGCGTGCCAAAGACTTCCCGCCGGTTCCTGTGGACTACGGCTATCGCGATTCCAAAAACTTCTGGTATACCAAGCACCGCAAGCCCATCCCCGAGCTTCTGCCCGTGCGCGAAACCAACGTTGCCTCGGTGAGATACGCTGCCGACAGAATCGACCCCGACATCAAGTTCACCGACGAAGCCTGCGCAAAGCTTGTTAAGGTGCCGCGAATCTTTCTTCCCACTGCGCTTAAGGGCTGCGTTGCATGGGCTAAGGAAAACGGCGTTACCACCATCACCGCCGAGCACATGGACATCATAAACGACAAGCGGTCTAAGGAGAAGCAGAAATGATGGCGCTTGGCGAAGCTGTTAAAGCCCTGACAGCTCAGAAATGCATGCTTATCCCTGCCGACATTCCGGAATACAAAAGCATGAAGTATCCCTCTGCCATTCCGATAATGCGGTTTAACACAAGCCAATTCAGGGTGGCAGGCATGGGAAATCTTTTCATAATGGAAACCAATGTCATGATGGGGCTGATGAAACTTTCAACCGTTGTCTTCACGCCGCTTGCCAAAACCGCCCTTCCCTTTTTGCTTATCGACGGAATGAGCATGGGCAAAAAGAATCTTTGCTACGTTGAATACTACGACCTAACGCCGGACGACTGCGATATTGCCGGAAGCCAGACACAGCGGGCTGAATTTGCGGATATCCCCGACTACCACGAGCGCGAGGCTTGGTATATCTCCCGCCGCACACCCTATTCGCTTATCAAGGGCGGCAAGGGCGTTGACGGGCAGGCTTTGGAAGAGATGGTTTTAGCCTGTGTCGGGCGGTATCTTGCCTCGGAAAAGCCATGCGATAATCCCGAAAAGCACTATTTAAATCTTGCGGACTTTCAGCATGAGATGCTTAAAAAGGGCAACCCTTCCAGCGCGACTCTTAAAAGGCTTTTGGGCGAAGAGGGTGCGGAGAGAATGTTTTAATCGGCTATTATGCCGGTAAGATTATGAATTACGAAAGGAAATATTTATGAAAGTTGTACTTGCAGGAGCTTACGGAAAGCTCGGTTCGGAAATACTAAAGTCCTTGCTTATAGCCGGACACAACGTTGTTGCGGCGGACATGATTGAGGGAAACATCGAGGGAGTCGACAAGGCTTCGTTTGCGTTTAAAAAGCTTGATGTAACCGACAAAAACGCCCTTAAGGGAATATGCAACGGCGCGGACGCTGTTATCACCACAGTTGGTTTAACCAAGACAAGCGCCACTCTTACAAATTATGACATCGACCACAACGGCAACCTTAATCTTTTAAACGAAGCCAAGGCGGCAGGAGTTAAAAACTTTGTATACATATCGGTGATCAAGGCGGACAAAGCGCCCGACGTGCCCATGCTCCACGCCAAATATCTGTTTGAGGAAGAGCTGAAAAAGAGCGGCTTAACCTACGTCATCCACCGCCCCACAGGCTACTTCTACGACATTGTTAAGGTCTTCCGCCCGATGATTGAAAACGGCAAGGTGACCCTTTTGGGCAAAAAGCCTGTTCATGCAAACGTTGTTGACACCCCCGACTTTGCCGACTTCATTGTTGAACACATCTGCGACGAAAACAAGACCTACGACGTGGGCGGTAAGGAAACATGGTCGTATGAGGAGATTGCAAACATGTGCTTTGAGGCTGCGGGCAAAACTCCGGTTATCAAGCGCGCTCCCGCATGGCTGTTTGACGTGCTGGGAAGTCTGCCCAAAAACAAGAAAAACGGCAAGCAGGCTATCCTAAAATTCTCCAAGTGGACGCTGACCGAAGAGATGGTGGGCGACACCAAGGTAGGAGATTCCAGCTTTAAAAAATACATCTTTGACAGCTTTAAAAAGTAACGGAAAGGGCGGTTTTGCATTATGGCATGGGAATTTATGTGGATTTTTGCGATAGTCAGCGCGGCTTTGTGCACTATCGGATTTTATAAATATGTTTACTTTCTGTCGGTGGGCTACGGTCTTTCGGTTGCGGGCTTGGGAGTCGCCTACTTTGTGGTTTTAGCTGTCAACGGCTACGACTGGAACTTTGTAACATTTTTGCAGTGCATACTTTTTGTGATTTACGGCGCGCGGCTTTCGGGGTTCCTCATCGCCCGCGAGGTGAAAAACCTGAGCTATCGCAAGGTGCTGAAAGAAGCCACCAAGGAGGGCGAAAAGCCTATGCCCTTCTTTGTAAAGTTTGCAATATGGGTGTGCGTGGCAGTGCTTTACATCGCCCAGACTTGCCCTGTCTTCTTCCGCGGCTACAACGGCTTGGGCGGAGAAATTACTCTGCCGCTTATCGGCGTTATCATAAGCGCGCTGGGAGTTATACTCGAAGCTGCTTCGGACAGCCAGAAGTCGGCGCAAAAGGCTGTAAACCCCAACATGGTGGCAACAAAGGGTCTTTTCAAGATGGTGCGCTGTCCCAACTACCTCGGCGAAATCATATTCTGGACGGGCGTGTTCGTAGGCTCGCTTAACGCTCTGCGCGGTGTTGGACAGTGGATAACCGCGGTGCTTGGCTACATCCTGATTGTGTTTATCATGTTCAACGGCGCGCAAAGGCTTGACAAGCGTCAGGAAAAGCACTACGGCAAGATGGCTGAGTACCGCGCATATGCGGACAGCACTCCCATAATCATCCCGCTGATACCGCTTTATCACATAGGAAAATACAAGGATTGACAGTTAAAAGGGGACGTTAGAAATGAGCATTGCAATGGCTTTGGCAGACTACATTCCCGTTGCGCTGTTCTTAGCCGGCGCTGTAATACTTCAGCGAACGCTGTACCCTGCCATGAGCAAGGGTGCTTTTGCGCTGTTTTCTGCCGGCACTATCACCGTGTTTGTGGCTGGACTGTTTAAGGCAAGCTGGAAGCTTTTGTATGCCGCAAACATATGCGACTTTGTGGCGCTGAACAAGTGCTTTTTCCCTATGCAGACAACCGGCTTTGTGCTTGCGGGGCTGGGCATGATAGCTCTGCTATGCCACAGTCAGGGGAAAAACACCGTGTACGCCGCCGTGCCGCCTGTGTTTGCAAGCTCTATGCCGTTTGTTTTTCTGATGGTCTTCGGAGTTGCCGCGATGGACATCTGCCTTTGCGTGGTTGCCAAGAGACACAAGAAAACGCTGTCCGCAGTGCTGTTTATAGTCTCGTTTGTGTTCACCCTCGGAATGGGATACCTTTCAAGCAGGGACTTCTCACAAGCTTCTATGAACTGGATTGCAGAGGGAGTTAATACGGTTGGGCAGATGTTGTTCTTCTTTGGAGCTTGGAGAATGAGGGACTGTGTTAAGGTATAAAGTGATGTCGCTTCGCTTGTGATGGGTGATGTCGGCGTTTCACCTTACGGCGAAACACCTGTGATGCACGCCTTACGGCGCGATGAGGAGTCGGCTTACGCCGACGGATTCT
Source organism: uncultured Ruminococcus sp. (assembly GCA_900553675.1). Classification (GTDB taxonomy): domain Bacteria; phylum Bacillota; class Clostridia; order Oscillospirales; family Ruminococcaceae; genus Faeciplasma. The sequence continues at coordinate 10,413 of USEH01000060.1, forward strand.
TTTGAAGTCGCTTCGCGACTTAATCCGTCGGCAGAGCTGTCCAGTTTCAGCACATAGGTAAGTAGAAAATGTCAGCACATAGGTAAGTGCAG
>USEH01000061.1 GCA_900553675.1 uncultured Ruminococcus sp.
TCCTGCCAGTCCGCGTGCAAGACCAGCTGCGGCATTGCAAACCAGAAGTGCGAAAAGTCTGACAAGAAATAATATCACAGAAAAACAGTGCCGCCGCATTTTTCGGCGGCATTATTTTTTTGACTCTGAAAGGATTTTGAATTATATGATACACTGCTACAAACAGGGCGGCTTGAACATCGTTTTGGATGTTTATTCCGGCTCTATACATATCGTTGACGACGTGTGCTATGACATTATCTCAATGTCTGAGGATAAGTCCGAGGACGAAATAGTTGCGCTTCTTTTAGATAAGTACAAGGACAACCCCGAAATCACCGAAAGCGAGCTTTGCGAATGTTACGGCGAGATAGTCTCCCTAAAGGAAGACGGCAGCCTGTTCGCGCCCGACACCTTTGCGCCGATGGCGGGGGAGTTAAAGCAGAAGACTTCGGGTGTGGTAAAGGCTCTTTGTCTGCACGTTGCCCACACCTGCAACCTCAACTGCTCCTACTGCTTTGCTTCGCAGGGAAGATACTCCGGCGAGCGCGCCGTTATGAGCTTTGAAACCGGCAAGCAGGCGCTTGATTTCCTGATTGCCAATTCGGGGGAGCGGCGCAACTTGGAGGTCGACTTCTTCGGCGGCGAACCGCTTATGAACTTCGAGGTTGTAAAGCAGCTTGTAGCCTATGCCCGCTCGGTTGAGAAGGAAGCCGGCAAAAACTTCCGCTTTACCCTCACCACCAACGGAATGTTGATTGACGACGATGTTATCGACTTTGCAAACAAAGAGATGAGTAACGTCGTTTTAAGTCTCGACGGCAGAAAAGAGGTTCACGACAGGTACCGCGTGGACTATCTGGGAAGGGGAAGCTGGGATAGGATAGTCCCCAAATTCCAAAAGCTTGTGCAGGCTCGCGGCGGCAAGAATTACTATATGCGCGGCACCTTTACCCACGCCAACCCCGACTTCTTAGAAGATATAAAGGTCATGCTTGATTTAGGCTTTAACGAGCTGAGCATGGAGCCGGTGGTCTGTGCTCCAAACGACCCGTCCGCCCTCAATGAAAGCGACCTTGAAATCGTCAAAAAGCAGTATGAAGAGCTTGCCGAGCTTATGAGAAAGCGCCGTGCAGAGGGCAGACCCTTTACCTTTTATCATTATATGATAGATTTAAGCGGCGGACCCTGCATATATAAAAGGATATCCGGCTGCGGCTCGGGCACGGAATACATGGCTGTAACCCCTTGGGGCGACCTTTACCCCTGCCACCAGTTTGTCGGGGACGAAAAATTCAAGCTTGGAAACATCTGGGAGGGAGTCACCAATCACGAAATGCAGGAGGAGTTCAGGGGCTGCAACGTATATGCCCGCCCCGAATGTGCCGACTGCTGGGCTAAGCTTTACTGCTCGGGCGGATGTGCCGCAAACGCCTATCACGCCACCGGCACGATTCGCGGAGTGTACAAAAGCGGCTGCGAGCTTTTCCGCAAGAGAATGGAATGCGCGATATACTTAGAAGCCCTGAAAAACGATGCACTTGCTTGCAAGTGATGCACTCGCTGACGCTCGTAGTGATGAGTGATGTCAGCGTTTCATCTGGCGATGAAACGCCTGTGATGCACGCCTGACGGTGCGTTGAGGAGTCGGCTTTCGCCGACGGATTTTAAGCTGCGGCTTCGCCCCTATTACCTTGGAAAGTCCGGTGATATAATGGACATGAATCATGCAGAGCCTTCCTACACCCCAATCTGCGACTTCGTAAAAAGCTATTCTCAAAGCGGAGCATTGCGTCTTCATATGCCTGGGCACAAGGGCAGAGCGCTTATAGGCGCGGAAAGCCTTGATATAACCGAAATAGAGGGCGCGGATGTGCTGTATCACGCCGAGGGAATCATCCGTGAGAGTGAGGATAACGCTTTGCGACTGTTCGGAACGGCGCGGACGTTCTACTCCGCCGAAGGCTCCTCACTTTGCATAAGGGCGATGGTTTACCTTGCAAAGCTATACGCAAAAAGCAGGGGCGCGTCCCCCACGATAATCGCAGCCCGCAATGCCCACAAAACCTTTATAACCGCCGCGGCTCTCATGGATATTAACGTTGGGTGGCTGTATTCGCTTGATAACTCGGTGCTGTCCTGTAAAATCGACCTTGACGGGCTTGAAAGAATGCTGGCTTCGCTTCGCCCTGCGGCGGTCTACATAACCAGCCCTGATTATATAGGAAATATCGCGGATATAGCCAAGATTGCGCGGCTGTGTCATAAATACCAAAGTATACTTATGGTTGACAACGCCCACGGAGCGTATCTGAAATTTCTCGAAAGCTCAGCCCATCCCATAGACTTGGGGGCTGATATAGTCTGCGACTCCGCGCATAAGACCCTTCCTGCACTAACCGGCGCGGCTTATCTGCATATCTCGCGCACGGCACCCGATTTCTTTGCGGATTATGCCGAAAATGCTCTGTCGGTGTTTGCTTCAACCAGCCCGTCATATCTCATATTGCAGTCGCTTGACGCGGTGAACGGTCTTTTGCATAAAGGTCTTGCCGATAGAATACGCACCTCGGCGGCAAGGGTGGAATCATGCAAAGCAAGGCTGTCCGGGCGGGGATATACGCTTGTCTCGCATGAGCCGTTAAAGCTTGCAATATGCCCAAAGGCTTATGGCTATACCGGAACCCAGCTTGCTCAAATCCTTGCGCAAAAGGGGATAGTCTGCGAATTTTCCGACCCCGATTTTACCGTTATGATGTTCTCATCCGAAACGTCGGATAGGGATTATGCGCGCCTTGAAGCTGCGCTTTTTGAGATACCCCGCGCCGAGCCGATAGACGTTTGCCCGCCCAAGCTTGCGCGCATGGAGACGGCAATGCCGCCCCACGAGGCGCTTATGTCAATGCAGGAGTGGATCCCGACCACAGAGGCGGAGGGCAGAATCCTTGCCGGAGCAAGCGTTTCCTGCCCGCCGGCAGTGCCGATTGCGGTGATCGGCGAGAGAATCAACAGCTCTGCGGTAAGGCTTTTTGAGTATTACGGAATCGGAAAATGCCTTGTTGTGAAGGAATAGCAGGGCTGGTCAAGGAAAAAATGCCATAAAATTATCAAAGCCGGTATAAATATTTGATGATTTGTATTGACATACTTATTTTCTTGTGATAACATATAAGATGTATACTTATATGTATATGCATATAGTATATGGTGAAGGCTTTTCGCCGGATTCGGCATATTAAGTCTTTGCGCATCAATTGCCCCGCTCTTCTCATGGTGGGAAAACGCTGTACAACAGCCGCCGTGTATAACGGCGAATGAGAGTGCATACTTGCAGACCGTGCGGTATGCTTATTAAACGGTATGTATCCGCCAAATGAATTTTTGGATACAGGAAAGGTTTGATTTTCTTAAATGGATATTTTCATAATAGTTGTGCTTTTGCTTTTATCTGCGGTATTTTCGGCATCAGAAACCGCATTTTCAGCCGCTAAGGACACAAGGCTCCGCGCGATAGCACAGGACGGCGGCAAGCGGGCAAAGCTGGCTATTAAAATTTCCGAAAGCTTCGATAAGGCGCTGACCGCGATACTTATCGGAAACAACATCGTAAATTTGGCGGCGGCATCCGTCGCGACCCTTATGGTAACAAACCGCTTCGGTTCTCAGTATGTGGCGGTGGGAACGGCTGTAATAACCGTTTTGGTTATCATATTCGGCGAGATAATCCCGAAAAATCTTGCAAAGGAATACCCCGAAACGTTCTGTCTGTTCATAGCCTACCCCCTTTGGTGGATGATAACGGTGTTCACCCCGTTGGTGTGGCTGCTTATCAAGCTTAAAAACCTTGTAGTTAAGCTTGTCGGCGGCGAAAACGACCAGCCCTCCATGACAGAAGAAGAGCTTAAGCTGATGATAGACGAAATCGAGGACGAAGGCGTGCTCGACGAGTCGGAGAGCGACCTTGTAAAAAATGCGCTGGAATTTTCGGATATTTCCGTTTCGGAGATACTCATTCCGCGTGTTAATATCGCCGCAGTCGAAATAGGGGACGATGTTGAAACCATTAAGGAAGTGTTCATAACCTCTCATTTTTCAAGACTTCCTGTCTACGAAAAGACGATTGACAGCATTGTGGGAATCATCCACGAAAAGAACTTCTTTGATATGTACCTCCACGGCAGACGCGATATCAACGAAATCATCCAAAAGCCGCTTTACATATTCGGTCTGACCTCCATTTCCGACATAATGAAGGAAATGCAGCGTTCAAAGAGTCATATGGCGGTGGTTGTGGATCAGTACGGCGGAACTCAGGGCATTATTACCATGGAGGATATTATTGAGGAGCTTGTCGGAGAGATTTACGACGAAACCGACGAGGAGGATACCTCGTTTGTCTCCCTCGGCGACGATGAATACGAGGTCTCAGCAGACTTAAGCATCCGCGATTTTCTGGATAAGGCGGGTCTTGAAGAAGACGAAATTGAAACCGACTGCAACTCGATAGGCGGTTTGGTAATGGAAAATCTCGACCATATCCCCAGCCTCAACGAAGAGGTTGAAATATCCCACTTCACCTTCAGGGTGGTATCTGCCGACGAGCAGAAGATCGACAGAGTGCACATCACCGTCCACGAAAAGCCGGACGAGGATGAGGACGACGAAAGGGACAGAGACAGGGATAAAGACAAGGAAAAGGATAAGGACAAAGACCGGGACAAGGACAGAGATAAAGACAAGGACGAGAACGACGAGTAATCCAACTCTGAAATAGTTGAAATAATCGGTGCGGAACCCATAACAAGGCGGTTCTGCACCGAATTTTTTTGTATGTCGGGTGACTTTGCGCGGGCGGAGTCTCCCGAATTTTTTGTCCGTTTTTGCGAGAATTTTAATGATTGGTCAAATTGCACAGTTTTTGCGGGCGAACTTCTATGAATCTCTCAGAAAACTAAGAATTTTGCTATTGCATTTTTGAAAACCTGATGGTATAATTGATGTACTAAGTGGTATTTGGTGTTAAATGGCGGTATTTCGATGTAAACGGAGGTGAGCCTGTTGCCATCAAATGTTAATATGAGCGGAGAACTTCCATATTCAATCGACCAGAAAGGTAGAATGTCCTTTCCTCAGCGATTCCGCGATATAATCGGCGAAAGGTTCATGCTCACCCGTGGGGCAAATCATCGCCTTGTCGCATATTCCGAGGAAAAGTGGCAGTCGCTTGTCGATAAGATAAGTGCCATGCACCCTGGGCGCGAAAAGGAAATGCTCACCCATATGTATGTAAAGGGCGCAAACCCCGTTGAAACAGATAAGCTGGGCAGGATTTTAGTTCCGCAGGCTCTTCGCGAGTACGCCGGACTTATAAAAGACGTTTACGTTGTAGGGGCGATAGACGTTGCTGAAATCTGGGATAAATCCACCTATGAGGACTATACCCAGTCGATTGACACCGAAGCCCTGTATGCCGCGATGGCGGCGCTGGAGTAATCATGGAGTTCAAGCATATTCCGGTCATGCTGGACGAATGTATTGCGGGTCTGAACATCAAGCCCGACGGTATATATGTCGACGGCACCGCTGGCGGAGCGGGTCATTCAAGCCAGATAGCCCGCAGGCTTACAACCGGCAGATTGATTGCGATTGATAGAGACCCCGACGCCGTTAAAATCGCCAAAGAGCGGCTGTATGGACTCAACGCAACCGTTGTGCACGACCATTTCGGAAATATTGACGATATCCTTAAAGACCTGGGCATAGAGCGTATCGACGGTATGCTTTTGGATTTAGGAGTGTCCTCCTACCAGCTCGACAACGCCGAGCGCGGATTTTCCTACCACACCGACGCCGAGCTTGATATGCGCATGAGTCGCGAGGGTCTGAGCGCACGGGATGTCGTAAACACCTACCCCTACAATGAGCTTTGCCGGATTCTGTTTGAATACGGCGAAGAAAAATTTGCTAAAAACATTGCCTCTAATATAGTAAAAATGCGTGAATCCAAACCTATCGAATCCACCGCGGAGCTGGCAGAAATAGTAAAAACGTCGGTTCCGCCCAGGGTTCGGAGGGAAAAGAATCCCTGCAAAAAAACCTTTCAGGCAATCAGAATAGAGGTCAACAACGAATTAGGAGAGCTTTCCCAAGCACTGGATAAAGCCTTTGAAGTGCTTAATCCGGGCGGAAGGCTTGCAATCATCACCTTCCATTCGTTGGAGGACAGACTTGTTAAGCAGCGGTTTGCCACGTTTACTCAGGGCTGCATATGCCCGCCGGAATTTCCGGTATGCGTTTGCGGAAGAACTCCGCGAGCAAAGCTTGTAAACAAAAAACCGATAGAGCCTTCGGCAGCCGAGCTCGAATCAAACAATCGCAGCCACTCGGCAAAGCTGAGGATCATCGAAAAGATAAAGGATTAGAAAACAACGGCAGTTAAAAGAAAGGAAGGATAGCAGCCATGGCGACTCAAAGGGGAAATTTAGCCTATGATTTTTCTGTTTACGAGCCTAAGCCAAAACAGCAGGAAGCCAAGCAGCCGCAGATAAGGGTAAAAAAGAACACAAACTTTCAGCCTCAGAGCGCAAAGGGCATACTTTTAACGGCTGTTGTCGTTCTGGGAATGATGTTTGCCATGCTTTACGGCAAGGTGGAAACAAACCGTCTTTTCGGGGAGACTGCCAAGCTTCAGGAGCAGCTTAAGGCTTTAGAAGCGGAAAATGTTGCTCTTGCGGCGGAATACGAATCGCGGACATCTCTTAAAAACGTTGAGGAATACGCCCAGAACACTTTGGGCTTAAAGAAGCTTGACAAATCGCAGATAGAATACGTCGCGTTCGAGGGCAACACCGTTATAGAGGTTGTTGAGATGGAGAAAAAGAACATTTTCGTTATAATAAGGAACTGGTTTGCAAATATCTATGAATATCTGGGAGCGTAACGAAATAATTATAGTGTATCAGGGACACCGCACAAAGGCGTTAGTCGCTCTTTGCGCGGTGTTGCATTAAGATTTTATATTACGGTTTTTGGGTTAAACTAAGCTTTTTGCCGGATTGTCGTCGAAAAAGCGGAAAGGAAACAAAATGGCAGTATCGGATAAAATAACCGCCTCAATGCGCAGAAGACTTTACTTTGTAATATTCGCCATAATGATTGCCTGCATGGTGTTTGTGGCGTTCAGCATGTATAAGGTCGCCGTAAAGGAAAGCAAAAAGTATCAGGAGCTTGCAAACAGCCAGCAGTTCCGCGCAACAACCGTCAAGGCAAACCGCGGCACTATATACGACCAGAACGGACAGGTTCTGGCACAAAGCGTAACCGTCTACACCGTTTTTGTGGACCCCAGAACCTTTGCCGAAAGGGATATGGGCAAGGAATCCACCATGTACCGCGAGGTTGTGGGCAGAGACCCCGAGGAGTACAAAATCGACCGCGAGGAATATATTGTCTCCACCCTTTCCGAAACGCTGAATATCGCGCCGGAGGATATAAGGCAGAAGCTCTATAAAAACAACGCCTATCAGGAGATAGCCAAGGAGGTTGACAAAGCAGCTGCCACCAAGATAGTCAAGGCTATGTCCGAGGCGGGAATAACCTCGGTCGGGGCAACTCCCACCGCAAAGAGATACTACCCCCAAAACGACCTTGCCGCAAACGTAATAGGTCACCTGCATTACGACGGCTACGGCATATATGGTCTGGAAGCCTACTACGACGATTATCTCACCGGAACCGACGGCAGAATAGTCAGCGCGCGCGACGCCACCGGAGCCGAGTTCCAGTATAAATACAAGCAGAGCTACGACGCCCGCGACGGCGATTCTATCTACACTAATCTGGATGCCACAATTCAGTATTATTGCGAAAAGGCGCTCGAATCAGCAGTTTTGCAGAATAATCCCAAGGACAGAGCCTGTGCAATTGTAATGAACGCCAAAACCGGCGCGATTTACGCCATGGCAACCGAACCCGACTACAACCTCAACGCTCCCGCCGAGATTTACGACACCCAGCAGGCGGCAATACTCGCCGGTCTTGAAGGGCTGGGCAACGAGCAGGAGTATCTCAACCAGCGTTCAGCCTTTTGGAACAAGCAGTGGAAGAATAAGGCGATATCCGAGCTTTACTTCCCCGGCTCGGTATTTAAGGTAGTAACCGGCTCGGCAGCTATAGAGGAGAACGCCATAAGCTTAAACGACAAATTCTACTGCAACGGTGCGGTTACTGTAGACGGCGTACCCTTCCACTGCTGGACGACCAACGGCGGACACGGCACCCAGAATTTTGTTGAAGCGATGACCCACTCCTGCAACCCTGCGTTCGTTGCGATAGGTCAGAAGCTGGGCGCAAAGAATTTCTCAAGATATTTTGAAGCCTTTGGACTTACCGAAAAAACCGGCATAGATTTACCCGCGGAAACAAGCAGCCTTTTTGCCTCCTACGCACAGATGACGCCGGTAACCCTTGCTTCAAGCTCGTTCGGTCAGACAAATAAGATAACCCCCATTCAGATGATATGCGCATATGCGGCGGTGGTAAACGGCGGAAACCTTGTAACACCGTATGTAGTGGATAAAATTGTGGACTGCGACGGCAATATAGTCAAGGAGTTCACCCCCACAATCAAGCGTCAGGTAATATCCGAGGAGACATCTGCGATAATGCGCGACACCCTCGAATCGGTAGTAACCGTAAACTCGCGGAGCAATGTTTATATCAACGGCTATAATATAGGCGGCAAGTCGGGAACATCACAGAAGCTGGATGAAAACCCCAACGGTGATACCTATGTTTCCTCCTACTGCGCCTTCTATCCTGCCAACGACCCCGAAATAATCATGCTTGTTATGGTAGACGAGCCGCGCAACGGTTTGTATTACGGTTCTGCGGTTGCAGCACCTGTTGTTTCCGAAGTGTTCACCGAGATTCTGCCGTATCTTGGCTACTATGCCGAATACACCGAAGACGAGCTTGAAAACCTTGAAGTTACCGTTCCGGATGTTCAGGGCGCTCAGATCGGTCCCGCTATGGCTACAATAGAAAGTATGGGTTTGAAATACAACATCGTCGGCGACGGCGAGACGGTTGTTAAGCAGGTCCCGCTGAGGGGAACCGAAATGCCCAAGGGCTGCACCGTTATCCTTTACACCGAGGAGGACTACGAGGAGGACATGGTAACCGTCCCCGACCTCACCGGCTACTCGCTTGAAAAGGCAAACAAAAAGCTTGCTTCCATCGGCCTTAACCTTCGTCCGCTGGGCGGCGCCGCTCATAAGGCGGGTGCGGAATGCTCGGGAGGAATGAACTACGTCAACGTTGAAGTGCCCAAGGGCACGGTTATAGAAGCCTACTTCCTTGTCAACGACGAGACAGGATGATGGCAGTTGAATCAAGTATCACAAAAACGATATAGAGGCGATAAGTTTGAAGCTGTATGATATTCTTAACGGCGTTGCAAAAACTTCCCTTGATAACTTCGAGATAGGCGGCATATACTCCGACAACCGCAAGCCGATGGGCGAGGGGGATATCTTTATAGCCCTAAAGGGCGCAAAATTCGACGCTCATGATGCCGTCCCCGAGCTGTATAAAAAAGGCGTGAGCGCATTTGTTGTCGAGCGCGACTGCGGCGTTCCCAATCAGATTATAGTGGATAACTCCCGCCTTGCACTTTCCCGCATATGGGCAAACTATTACGGCAACCCCGAACGCAAAATGAAGCTGATAGGAGTTACCGGAACAAACGGCAAAACCACCACAACAACCGTCATAAAAAAGCTTTTAACAGCTTTGGGACATAAATGCGGCTTGATAGGCACCTGCGGCAACGAAATCGGCGATACGCCCGTCCACGCCGAGCGAACCACCCCCGAGCCGGACGAATTTTTCGAGCTTCTTGCAAAGATGGCGGAAGCGGGCTGTGAATACGTTGTAATGGAGGTCTCCTCGCAGGGACTTAGCCAGTACAGACTGGGAGACGCTTTCTTTGAAGCGGCGGTCTTTACCAACCTCACGCAGGATCATTTAGACGTTCACGGAACCATGGAAAACTACTATCAGGCTAAAAAGCTGCTGTTTGAGCGCTGCAATAAGGCTCTTGTAAATATCGACGACTCTTACGGCAGACGGCTTTTAAGCGAGATCACCTGCGAAAAATACAGCTTTTCTATAGACGATTATTCGGCGGATTACTCCGCAAGCGGCACGCAGCTTGAAAGCTCCGGCTCGGATTTCTGGTACTCCACCCCTAAAAAAAGCTTTAAGGCGCATATCAGGCTGCCCGGAAGCTACAATGTCTCAAACTGTCTTGCGGCTTTAGCGACTCTTGACCTGCTGGGATACGAGGGCAACATAACCGTCCCCGCGATTGCAGATGTTGCGGGCGTTAGGGGCAGGTGCGAGGTCGTTCCCA
>USEH01000062.1 GCA_900553675.1 uncultured Ruminococcus sp.
CACCCTCACTCAGGGAGTCTTTGAGGTAAACGGAATCCATCACAGCGATATAGACAACGCACAGCTTATTGAATACGCAGCTCTGGCGGAAAGCGCATCCTCCCATCCTATAAGCAAGAGCCTGCGCCGTGCCTACGGCAAGGAGCCTGACAGAAGCCGTGTCAGCGACGTTCAGGAAATCAGCGGCAACGGAGTTATTGCCAAGGTGGACGGCATAGAAATAGCCGCCGGCAACGACAAGCTTATGGAACGCCTGAGCATACCCTTCATCAACTGCCACAGCACCGGAACGATCATCCACATGGCGGTCAACGGCAAATACGCCGGACATATCGTAATATCCGATATAGTAAAGCCAAATTCCAAGAAAGCAATATCCGCGCTTAAAGCGGCAGGAGTGGAAAACACCGTAATGCTCACCGGCGACGCTAAAAAGGTCGCAGATCAGGTTGCGGCAGAGCTTGGAATAGACAATGTTTACAGCGAGCTTCTGCCTGCTGGAAAGGTTGAGAAGGTTGAGGAGCTTCTGAAAGCCAAGTCGGGCAAATCAAAGCTTGCGTTTGTCGGGGACGGAATTAACGACGCGCCGGTTCTTTCTCGCGCTGATATAGGCATAGCCATGGGAGCCATGGGCTCGGATGCCGCCATAGAAGCCGCAGATATTGTCCTTATGGACGACGACCCGCTGAAAATTTCCAAGGCAATACGGATTTCGAGAAAGTGCCTCGGCATAGTATACCAGAACATAGCCCTCGCGCTGACGGTAAAATTCGCCTGCCTCGCCCTCGGAGCTGTTGGCATTGCAAATATGTACCTCGCGATTTTCGCGGATGTCGGAGTTATGATTCTGGCAGTGCTTAATGCTATAAGGTGCTTGTTTGTTAAGAAGGTGTGATACCGCAAGTCGGCGTAAGCCGACAAGCGGCGAAGCCGCAACCAAAAATCCATCGCCGAAGGCGATACCACCACTTTTCACTCTTCTCTTTTATCTCTTATCTGGAAAAGTCGCCCAAGCAGATGAGAGAAAAGAGAAGAGAGAAGAGATAAAAGATAAAAGTACAAAAAGAAAAGCCACCTTGCCGGCGGCTTTTCTTTTTGGCGGAGCAGGAGGGATTCGAACCCTCGGTCCCTGTTAGGGGATTACTCGATTTCGAGTCGAGCCCGTTATGACCACTTCGATACTGCTCCATATCAATCAACTTTTATAGTTTAGCACAAATCAGAAAATTTTTCAACCCCTTTTTGTAAAAAATTTTTTCGCGAAAATGGTTGACAATTGTCTACCTAAGTGCTATCATATAGGTAGACATTTGTGTACCTGTGCAAATCACAAGGAAAAATAATATAAAAGGGGATCATCGCTATGACAAAACTTTCCGAATCCGAATGGAAAATACTTTCCGCACTCTGGGAAAAGGAACCGCAGACAATAATGCAGCTTACCGACACATTGCGTGATTCCACCGGCTGGAGCAAGAATACAGTTATAACTCTTTTAAAAAGGATGGAGGATAAGCAGGCTGTCGAGTATGTCCAGTCGGGCAACGCCAAGAATTATTACAGCGTTGTAAAGCGCAAGGACGTTGCACTTGAGGAAACTCAGGGCTTTTTAAAGCGCATCTACAACGGAAGCATAGGCATGATGGTCAACTCACTTATAAAGGAAAAAGCCTTGACAAAGGAGGAAATCAGCGAGCTGTACGATATCTTAAAATCAGCGGAAGGGGATGGCAACAGTGATGCTTGAAATAATCCTTACCTCGTCTGTTCTGATACTTATAATAATGCTCCTGCGTGCGCTCTGCCGCAAAAGCATTAAGCCAACGCTTAGGTATGCTCTCTGGCTGGTTGTTGCTCTGCGCCTTGTTCTGCCGTTCAGCCTTTTTTCAAGCAACGCAAGCGTTATGAACTTTTTCGGCAGAGCCGGGATGGTCGATTCGCCCGCACCGATTGCGGATGACAGCCTCTCCGCGCCGTCCGATATTGTAAGCGATACCCCCGAACTCGGCGCTTCGGTTGACGTTTACACTCCCGTAATCCCGAACGTTAACGAGCCTTTGCCGCCGGAAGGGGAGGACTATATATCCCCGACAGCTCCGGCACACCCCGCAAATCAGGAATCCCCGATGGGTTACGTAAACCCGACCTATCCGGATTATGATATTTCACCGTCTGTTCAGGATAATTTCCCACAGCAAAACGTTCCTGAACCCGCCGAAATTCCTGCGGCATCTCTTGAGCCAATAGAGAATCAAAACGCTCAGCCGCAGACCGCTTTGGATACACCATCTGCTGATAATAAACAGCCGTCAGTCAGCGTTTCACTGAGCATTTCGCTGTTTGGCAGAAGCTTTGAATTCCAGCCTTGGCTTATAAATACTGTAAAGGCAATATGGTTTACAGTTGCAATAGCTATGGGAATCTGGTTCTTCGGCGTGAATATCGCCTTCGGAATATCCCTTCGCAGAAACCGCCGTGAGCTTGACCTTGATGCTCCGCTTAAGGTCTATGCCGCCAAGAACATTTCCTCGCCTTGCCTGTTCGGGCTTTTCCGTCCGGCAGTGTATGTAAATGAAAAGGCTGCGGAAAATGAAGCTTCACTGCGCTTTGTGATAGCTCATGAATACTGCCACTACCGCCACGGCGATATGTTCTGGTCGCTTTTAAGATGTATTCTTTTGTCGGTTTACTGGTTCAATCCGCTTGTGTGGGCGGCGGCGTATCTCTCAAAAAGGGACTGTGAATGCTCCTGCGATGAAGCCGCTATAAAGCTTTTAGGCGAGCCTTTGCGCCTGGATTACGGCAAGGCGCTTGTTAGCATGATTCCCGAGCGCAGAGCCGACCCGTGGCTGATAGGCGTAGCCTCCACCTCCATGTCCGGAAGCAAGCGCGCCGTCCGCGAAAGAGTAAAGCTGATAGCCAAAAAGCCCAAGAACGCCGCAATTGCGGTTGTGCTTGTAATTGCCGTTCTGATAGCGGCAGTTGGCTGCACCTTTACCTCTGCCGACAATGACAAGGAAAAAGACTTGCCACAGACCGATATCGCCGATACGGAAAATCAGCATGAAAATTCCGATAATGCAGACGATTCCGAGGACGTCGCAGAGCCGGACGATTCCGAAAGCGCAAGCGGCATGAGTATAGAAAAATACGACCGCAGTGAGCTGGGCAATATCGGATGGAAAGATACCAAGCCGTTCATTCTGCCGATTCAAACAGAGCATGGCGTTGAGGATTGTCGGGTAAATGTAAAAGTCGATGACGGAAAGCCGGTGGGCGTAGCCTCATTCAATCCTATAGGCTATGGCGGATTGAGCGTCATTAAAAGCGGCGACGATTACTGCTATTTCTATGACGGCAAAAGCGAACAGATATATTATTATAATGTGACTACCGGTGAGACGACTCCCTTGATTTCCAATTTCTACGACGGTCACACAAAGCAGGAGTTTATTGACTACTTCAAGCAGCTCAGCAACAATAAAACCGACGGCACGTACAGAGATATGTGGCTGTCGCTGCCGCCGTATGCCTATAGCATGAGCAGCGACGACAAATGGCTTTCCTACGCAAGCAGAAAGTGGGTGGAAAACGGTGAAATAAGCGCTAAACTTCACATTTGGCTGCACAACATCGAAACCGGCGAGGAGCTTATAGCCGAGGATTTGCTTGCCGCTGCAATCGGCGATGACGCGGTCTTTGTAAGGCTGCTGCCGGACGACAGGCTTCTGGCAACAAATTACGAACCCGACTGCACGGCATACTACATTGTGAATATGCTCACAAAGAAAGCAATCAGAATTCTTCAGGCGCCGGACGGTGCTTACTCCAAGGTTTTGTCGGACAAATACATCCTTGTTTTCGACGGAGATGCGCATGTTTACGACATCACAAGCGGCAAATTCCACGATTATTTAATGGCAATAGACGATTACGATGTCTCCAACATGGTTCAGAGCAGGTGTGAAGGCGACTGCCTTGCTATCGCTCCTAATAAGGAAGTTGCATACGTGATAGACTTAGCTCATGACAAAATGGGAAAATATACCCCGCCGGATGCACAATACAGCATCGGAGTTTGGGAAGTTTACAACGATGCGGTGGTTTTCAATGTCAGTCATAAAAGCTCAAATGAAGGCTTTGGCTACTTTGTTGTAAGACTCGACACCCAGCCCGAACCGGAAGAAGCCGCCACCGAGCTTAAGCTCTATTCGCGGCACGTTGAGTATTCGTCCGAGGAGTATCAGAAGTTTGTCCCCGAAGTCTACGATATGACCCCGATATATGAGATTCTCGGCGAGGAAGCCGCGCAAAAAGCTTTGGCAGAGCATTACAAGCGCGAAATGCTTGTAAGACAATCAGTCCCGCCGCTCTACAGACTTATAAAGGACACCGGCATCACCCGCGAACAGCTTGAAGCCTACAACAAAACCGCCGAAAACAAGCTTTCGGATGAGTCATAGAAGCGCTGTATTACCCTTATGATACTATGGCAAGCAAGGCTCTTATCGGCAGACTGGCGGTATTCTACGACGGCAAGGCATACAGTCACAGCGAAGCCGTATATTATATGTCGCGCAATCTTCCGGGTGCGCTCAGTGATGAGTTCAGAGAAGACATATCAGAATACTGGATGGTTTGGGACGGAGGCGGCTTACACGATGTCGAAGGTGCCAATAAGGTTGTAAAGGAATATGCCGAATTGCTTAATTCGGGCGAACCGTTGGAGGATTATCCGGTATCAGTTACCGATTATTATAGCCACTGCATCGGCGAGAGATCATATATAAGCGAACCGAAAGCAATTAACATCGAAATCTGCGACCCAAGCACCGAGCGTGGCGCGGCGCGCTGGCAGGAAATCAACAGTCAAAACGCATACTCAACCTACTATCTGCCCATAAAGCTCGGAAACAGAACGGTAGACTGCGAAATCAGGACAGTCACTGCGGGAACAGGCAAGATTGCGGACATATCCTATAAACCGCTTGAGAGTGGTCTTACGGTCTTCGGCGAAAGCAGTGAATCCTGCTTTATACTTGACCCATACGCGCATAAGATATACCGCTTCGACATCGCCACCGCCGAGTGTACGCCGATAATCTCCACTGTGGAAAGCGGCAGCTTCATTGAGGCACCGGAGCATTATGCGCAGCGGATTCATAGAGGCAGCGCCGGAGCAGGATATCCCTTGCAGGTGTCGCCCGACGGAAAATGGCTGCTTTACCGCAGCGATAAGTAGCTTAAGAATAATGTCGCGCCAAGAGATAAATACCACACATGGCTTCACAATCTCGAAACCGGCGAAGAGCTTCTCTTTGATGATGTCGCGATATACGCCACCGGCTATGAAAAGCAGTTTGAGTATCTTCTTGCCGACAATAAAATCCTTGTCAGCGGCGATGATACCGACGGCTCCACGTGCTACAGCTTAGTTGACATCACAACAAAGGATTCCGAAAAGCTGCTGACAGTCCCCGCAAACATCGTCACCTTCGCGGTTTCGCAGGACTATATATACTATTGCGAGTCGCCGAAGAAGGAAAATCAAAGGGCAGTTATGGCGGTTTATGATATCGCCGATAGAAGCGTCCATCGTTTCAGATTCAACAGCAATTTTATATTGCAATCGGCAGAAAGCCTGGGCAAATGTCTTGTTTTTGAGACCTACGACGGCGGCGTTATGGTGATGAATCTTGAATGTGATACAGCCGTCAGCCTGAAAGCTCCAAACAGCATAGAAAACGGCACATTGCGCTGGAATCTGATTTCGGACAGACTTGTGCTGATATAGGAATATTCTGCCGACCCATATAAGCTGTGCGCAAATATTGCCGTCTGGACAGGTCTTGAACGGCAGGCTCGCGGTACAAGCTTAGCACAAAGTCTTTACGGCAGACACGTTGAATATACCTCGCCGGAATATCAGAAATTCATCCCCGAGGTTTACGACCTCACCCCGATTTACGGGATTCTGGGCGAAGAAAAGGCTTCGGCGGCAGTCGCGGATTACTATTCCCTCATATGTGAGGAAAGGCAGGCTCTCCCGCCGCTGTACAGGCTTATTCATGGCACCGGTATCACGCGCGAGCAGCTTAAAAAGTACAACCAAACCGCCGAAAACAAGCTATCAGATGATGTAATCGAAGCACTCTACTTAGATTCGGCACTTGATTCAGCTCATGTTATGCGCGTCAAGCAGGCTCTGCTTGCCGAAACCTCGCTTTTCTACGACGGCAAGGCGTACAGCCTGTGGGAGGCTTTGTCAGGCTATCTGCCCGCTGATGTGATGGTTGAGTATCTGGGCAGCATTGAGGGCTACGTCCAAAGAAACTGCTCCCAAAAGTGGATAACACACGTGGCAAACGCCAAGGAAGAATACATCAAAGCCGCAAAAAACCCAAAGAAAGGAGACGCAATCTACAGCTTTAACATGATTGCCTCGCAGGGCAAGCAGGCGGCAACCTACAGGATAGATGTTGTACTCACAGGCAGGTACAGGAACAACACGCAGTTTGAAGACGACCTCACCGTCTGGGGCGAATTTGAGCTTAGGGCATTTGACAAATCAGGCAAGCAGACCGGAAGCGTAAAGCTTTACAGCGACGTTGTAAATCAATACGGCTCTATAGGTCTCGACACCCAAAGTCTTTCGGGTTCGTTCATAACCGACGCTGCGGATAACATCATAGTGTTCTCAATGCCTAACGGAAATGTCAATGATAATGTCCGCGATGCCACTATATATGGCATAACAATCTCAGGCGAGCTGTTTATGTATGAAATAGAGGATTCGGAGGTCTTCAGGTATATCAGCCCCAATCCGGGCGGCGGCTCTATGAGCAGGGTTTCTGCCGACACCGTAATTGTAAGTGATCTGAACGGCAGATTCCGCCCGAACTTTGAAGGCGATACTGATAATACAAAATATCTCTGCGATTTTTACAGTGATGATTACTTCCGCGAAATCAGCTTTTATCGCGTTGACGAGATGAACCGCAGAATAATTCCGCACATATATATTACGGCTCTTGCGGTGAAGGTCTTTTGGATTCGTGATATCAGAGCTTAAGCTCGGCGCAACCCGCGCGCTTTACATAAGAACCCATGAGTCCGAAGCATACGTTTATTATCTTATAGGTGAGGGAAAAGCGCCATCTGCGGATTCGGGAGTGTATTACACAAAAGTTGTGATGGACGCCAACGGAAAATGGCACGTCGATGGCGAGACAATGAGGGTAAAAACTCAGAATGATATTGCGGGATGGTTTTAGCCGTCAGACGGCAACGCGGGATGACA
Organism: uncultured Ruminococcus sp.; assembly: GCA_900553675.1. Classification (GTDB taxonomy): domain Bacteria; phylum Bacillota; class Clostridia; order Oscillospirales; family Ruminococcaceae; genus Faeciplasma. The sequence goes on from USEH01000062.1 coordinate 7,301, forward strand.
GAATACTACATCTTGAGCAATTATTGATTTTTAACGAATTTATCAACAAAATATTGGGCATTATAACGATTTGAATAAAAATGAATCGTTGAGGAAGAATAAAAAGGCGGATGAAATCAATAAATGGCTTGCTTATTTAAAAATCTGGCTATAGTGACACTTGACTATGCCGTTCTAAAATGGTACAATATAGTAGGTTTTAATACCAAAATATTATAAGGAGGAAAACAAAAATGAAGAAAATTTTATCAATCGCTTTGGCAATGATCATGGTTATGGCTCTCAGCGTTAACGTTTTCGCTGATATCGACCTTACCGGTGAGGCTACCTACCCTGCAAACGCTAACATCGTCATCAACATTCCTGAAGGTGTAGACGTTTCTAACGGTGCAACCGTTACTCTTAACGTTAAGGGTACTTCTGATAACACCGCTTTAAGATTCTATCTTACCGAACCGGGCGACAACGGAAGAGTTACCGAAGTTGCTACTGTTGAAGTAGTTGACGGTGCTTTTGAGGCTACTCTCGAAATGGTTATCGATTCTACCGGCGCTATCCAGGGCACTGCTGATCCTACCGTTATCATGATCAAGGGTCCTGACTACGCAACACCCCCGGCAAACACCACTCTTGAAGTTCTTTCTGTAGTTGGTGTTGACGCTGCTCCTGCTGCTGACGAGCCTGCTGCTGATGCTCCTGCTGACGAAGCTCCCGCTGCTGATGCACCTGCTGCTGATGCTCCCGCTGCTGACGAAACTCCCGCTGACACCGGTATCGTTCTCGCAGTTCTTCCTATGGCTATCGCAGCCGCTGCTGTAGTTGTTTCCAAGAGAAAGTAATTTTTCTTAAGCAACACAAATTAACAGTAAAAAAGCTCCTCGCCTAAAGCGGGGAGTTTTTTCTATGCTTTGTCATGATTTACCGCATAAAAAGAGTCGGGCAAATGCTCGATTCTCAATTGTTTTTTGGTGGGATATTATCCCCAAAGACCGTTGAGATATTCAACTCTCGAATCCGTCCAGTCTAACGTTGCTCTTGCCCTTGAAGCGCGGTGTGCGCCGTCCTTGTCAAAGTCGGACGAATAGGTGTTTACGGTGCTTCTGACCTCCGCCAGAGTTTCCAAGATTGCAGGGTATCTCTCCACCCATTTTTCCTTGACCATATCCCTAAACCAATCCGCGGAGTAAAGAAGAATCAGCCACGGGTTGGAGCGGTCGCCCCAGTGATCTACAAAGTAGCTGTCTTTAAAGTTTGCGGCATAAAGTCCGCCGTTTGCCTTGGCGCTGTAGTCGGTGTAAGCCCAGCTAAAGTCCCATGGAGAAACGCAGGTGAGGGTTTTGTACATCGAGACGTTTCCGAAGTCCACCGCAAAGAAGAAGCTTCCGCCGCCTACGTCCTGGTCGTTAACAATTTCGTATGTGATATACATATCCACAAACGACTCCAAATCAAGCACCTGCGAAACACATTCCTCGGCGGATGAGAACTCGTCCTGCGCAAGGGTAAGGCTGAAATCGTCGTTAAGGCGGTAGAACTCGCCGTATTTTATCGCGCGCATGGGTATTTCGTAGCATACCTCAAAGTACCGTTCGATGAATTTAAGCTGCTCCTCGGAATAAATGTCGTTGCGAACCGTGTAGTAATATCTCTTCGGCACGCGCGATGTTCCACTTTCGTCGGTGATGGATTCCTTGTTGTAGTTGAGCATAAACCGCCAGTCCTCGGTGTAGGAGTAGTTGTCCAGCTCAACATAGTAGCCGATGTCGGTGCCGGTGTAGCCCTCTTCACATTCGTTGATGGCAACGCGGTTGGGATTTTCCTGACACTGCTCGCACAATAGGTATATTCCCATGTATTTTTCGTTCATGTATACCTGAACAAAGCGCGAATCGGATGCGTAATATTTGCCCTCGTTGATGGCGCGTGCAAGCTCGAATGCAAGGTGATCCCGCACGCCTGTTTCATATGTCTTTAAAAGCACCCACGATTTGCACCGCGCATTGTCGTTAAGCCCTAAAACCGACTGCTTGTGGGTGAACTTTATGCGATAGGGCGCGCCCTCTTTGCGGAGCTGGTCAACGTCGCCATAAAATGCACTGGCGTTTCCTCTGACACGGATTCCGGCGGAGGTGGCGTCCATTTTCAGCTCGTCATCGCAGTTGAAGATTTCAACAAGGCAGTTGACGTAATTGTCCTTTGAAAGCACCTCGCGCTCTTCCTCGGTGGAAACGTGGATAATCGGAAACTCGCACTCCTGCGAAATCTTTTGATAGTACTGCTCCCTTTCCGAGCGGCTCAGCCCGAACATATTGTAAAGCTCGTCGGGGTCCTCGGTGTTGAACACAAGGTCGGAACGCCAGTCGTCAACGATTTCACCGTTTGAATTGGTGGTGGATTCGGTTACTTTAATGTTGTGGGACGATACCGCCTCGCCGGTGTCCTGCGACTGAGTAACCGGTGGAGCGTCGGTTGCGGGAGGGGGTTCCATACCGTTGCCCGAAGCGGTTATGGGCGGCTGCTCCTGAGTCTGCACCGGCAGAGTAGAAGCCTCGGTCTCGCGGGATATAACAAACTGCGGAACATTGTCGCTGACAGTCGCCGGCTGAGAAGACGGCTGAGAAACCGTGCTGTCGGTCGATTGTGAATCAGACTGTGGAATTTCACTTTTTGCGCATCCGCTGAGAGCTCCCGTTAAAAGAGCGGCGGCGCATAATATGGTAAAAGCTTTTATTTTAACGTCCATTTTATGAGTCCTTTCGGCGGCGTTAAAGCCGTTAATGCCTGTTAATTCCGGAGCAGAAGTAACCGCGTCGGCAACAGAATCTGCTCCGCAATTATTGTATCACAATATCACAGAGTTTTCAAGCTACAATCCGGTTACATTTCATTAATTTTTCTTAATTATTATTTATTTATGTGTAAAATTATAGATTGACAAATCCGAGCAAAACGGCTATTATATATCTATACTATTAATTGATAAAAAAGGACAGTATGAAAAGCTTTACAATACAAAAAAACGACGCCGGGCAGCGGCTGGACCGCTGGCTGGGCAAGACCGTTCCCCTTCTCCCCGCT
>USEH01000063.1 GCA_900553675.1 uncultured Ruminococcus sp.
ATACCACAGATTGTTGGAAAAAGCCAGCGAGTTGCTGGCTTTTTCGACGGGCTGAGGGGTTGCTATGGCAACCCCTTTACACTTTTTAACGGAAAATAAGTATAAAACCAGCTTCGCCGCCTTGTTATATTCTATTCCTTATCCGCCTTATCAAGCTTTATACTATCGTATGTATTCGCCTTAAGTCCGAACGCTATCGCCTTAGTGGGGCATTTCTCCATGCATTCCCCGCAGTTTATGCACTCGTTGTCGCCGACGTTTTTGACGTCCATTTTGCACTCGCGGACGCATTTGCTGCAGCCGACGCACTTATTCTTATCAAGCTTGATTCCGAAAAGTGAAACCTTGTTGAAAAAACCGTATATCGCGCCAAGCGGACAGATAAACCGGCAGAATCCGCGATAGACAAACACCACGCCCACTATCACCGCCGCTAAAACAAGTGTCTTCCACGAAAACAGCCAGCCTATCATTTTGCGCAGGCTTTCGTTCATGATAACAAGCGGGATTCCGCCTTCCAGCGTTCCGGCAGGACATATAAACTTGCAGAACCCGGGCATTGCAAGCGACAGCGGGATTATAACAACGAACACCGCTAAAATCACGTATTTAAGATATGACAGCCTGCGGGTGACAGAGCTCTTTTTAAGCTTCGGCGTGGGGATCTTATACAAAAGCTCCTGCAAAAGTCCGAACGGACACAAAAATCCACAGATCACCCTGCCCAAAAGCAGCCCGAAGATTATAAGAATCCCCAGAACGTAATACGGCAGCTTGTACTTTGATGAGACAAGCGCGGATTGCAGGCTTCCTAATGGACACGCACCCACCGCTCCCGGGCAGGAGTAGCAGTTAAGCCCGGGGACGCATATGCCCTTTGTGTCTCCCTTGTAGATAGTGCCCTTTGCAAAGCCGGTGATATTGCAGTTATAAAGCACCGCGCATATCACCTGAACCAATTTTCTTCTTTTCATCATCCGATACCTACACATACCAAGTCTGAATAATCATCCGATTCCTATACATTCATAGCAGATTCTGGCGGCTTTATTTTTCACGTCCTTAAAGCCGTTCTGAGATGCTCCCGCAGCTATCAGCGCGCAGGCTGTTATAAGGATAAGTATGCGCGCTGTCAGCCTTAATGCTGCCGTTTTTTTCATGAGTTCTCCCCCATTACGGCGTCTATTGCCGATTTGTACTCTTGGTACTGCGTTTCGGCGTCGTACGCCCCGACATATATTTTTGCAACCTTGCCGTCGGTGCCGATGATGACGGTATACGGGATTCCGTCGGACGGATATTTTTTGCAGATGTCGCCCTCAACATCATATGCTATCGGGAAGGTGTAGCCGTTGTCGGACGCAAATTTGTCCACCGATTCCTTGTCCTCCATGCAGTTAACCGCAAGCACGGCAAGCTTTTCGCCGTATTCGTCATAGAGCCGCTGGAAGGCGGGCATTTCGCCAACGCAGGGTGAGCACCACGTTGCCCAGAAGTTAAGGATCACGACCTTGTCCGACTGATCGGAGAGCTTAAATTCCCCGCCGCCGATGGTTTCGGCAGTGAAGTCGGGTGCAGAGTCGCCCTCGCTGAGAGCTTCGTAGACCTCCTGCTCGCCCGATTCGGAATCATCAGACGGATTTTTTGCGCAGCCCGCCGCCACAACCGCAAACAAAGCTAATATCAACGCGAATATCGCCGCTTTTTTAAATGCTTTCATATTCAAATCTCCTTTTTTGTTAAAAACTTATTGATGCTATTATATCCGTTCCGCGGCGAAATGTCAATCGAAAAGAATAATATCCTGCTCAGTGGGAAAGCTACTAAAAAAGAAAGGACGCTGATAAAATGATTGAAAGCGATACAATAAAGCTCCTGCGCGAGTGCGACGCGGGTGTTAAGATGGGAGTTTCTTCGATAACAGAGGTTGTTGACCACGTTAAAAACGAGGATTTCAGGCAGTCTCTGACCAAGTGCAAGGCTGAGCACGACAAGCTCTCGGACGAGATACAAAGCCTTTTGGACGACTACAACGACGACGGCAAGTCGCCCAACCCGATAGCTAAGGGGATGTCGTGGATGAAAACAAATATGACTCTTATAGCCGACGATTCCGATTCCTCTATTGCCGACATCATGACCGACGGCTGCAATATGGGAGTTAAGTCGCTGGCAAGATATCTCAACCAATACGAAGCGGCGGACGAGTTTTCCAAGGACATCGCAAAGCGGCTTATCAGCCTTGAAGAGCAGCTTGGGGCGGATATAAGAAGGTATCTGTAAACAGCTGACTGCATTTTCAACAACGCCCTTCATAATTACGAAAGTCCGACCCCGATATACTCGGAGTCGGACTTTCAGCGTTATATTGTATGAGAGGGAAATTAGTATAACAAATATTATTTGGACTGTATACCCATTTCCATTATCTTTTTGGCGCGCTCGACTGCTTCCTTATACCTTGGCTCTTCCCTTACGGAATCGAACCATTCCCAGCCGCTCTTGGCAATAAGGGGCTGATATATGACGTCCGCGTGCATAACAAGCCAGTTGTACTGAAGCTTCCGCCTTGTGCCGTCCTTAAGCTCAATAACATCATTCCAGCAGCCATAGCCTGAGTTCTTGATATAGCGTATATCGCTGAAAACAAACGGATTGCCTACAGAAAGCTTTTCGCCCTCGGGTATCTTCAACCATTTTTCGAGATAATCCAGCGCCTTGTCGAGATACTCATAGCCCTCTTCCTTTCTGCCGCCGCCGAAAAGCGCAGCACTTGCCTTAAGACAGATTCTGGAATAGTAGCCGATAAGTCCTTCGGGGACGCCCGAATCGCCGCCGGCGGCTTCACAGAGACGAAGCTTGTGCTTTCTCCACTCCGCAACAAGGAGCGGGTCGTAATTGCCGTGGCTGAATCGTGTAAGCTCGTGATACAAAATCATAAAGTTGTTGTAGCCGCCGAGGTCGTTGGCTTCGTTGGGCTTGTTGTTTTCCACCAGTATCTGCTCCCTGATTTCGCTGTAAACGCCGCCGTAGGTGGTTGTTCTGGGAGAGATATCCCGAACGCCTGTCTTGTCCTCGAAGACGATTATATCCCCGCTTGCGTCGTCCTTGACATAGGTATACTCAGCCGCCGCGATGTAGCCGTCGGTGAGGTTGGTGGCGTCATACCGCCTTACCATGCCGTCCTCAAAGGGCATATAGCCTTCGCCGCCACCTTTGCAGACGGTAAGCTCGTAGGCAGCAGGGCTTGTGTCGAAAGCGCCGTAGACCTCGAATCTTACAAGACCCACATTCGGCGCGAAGTAATACGCCTTTTTGCCGTTGCAGTATGACATACCTTCGCTGTAGCCGGTGCAGTCAACCGTCAGCTTAATGCAGTTTTTAAAGCTTCCGGCAGGACATATAATCTCGCCCACTTCTTCACAGACAATGCTTGATTCAATAGCGTCGCCGTAGAATTTCAGCTTTTTAACCTCGCTGTAGCCGGGCTTCCATTCATCCGACCACACTGCGCCGGTTATCTCAAACAGAATCTCGTAAATATCGTTGCATAAAACAGGCATTTCGGCGGCGGCACCGGTATTGACCTTACATTCAAAGCTCCAGCGGAAGCCGGAATCTATATAGCTTAAAGCTCCGCCGTTTCTTCTTACGGCTTGTTTTGAAAAGAAGTTCCAAACACCCCTGACCTTGGTTTCGGGGTTGAAGACCTCATCTGTCTCCATGATTCTTCTTACAACCGAAGCCGCAGCCTTGGCATGAGCCTTTTCCATAGGGGTTTTTGCCAGAAGCATGGCGCGATCCGCTGTGTCGCGCATATCAACAACCTTGTCGTTTTCGTCAAGGTATTCACTGCGTATCTTCAAGACCATATCAAGCCACGAGTTTTCGTCGTACTTCTGCCGCTTCATATAGGTGTGCTGAGTGAGAATAGCTTTCTCCGAGTCGGCATATGCCACCTCTAACCTTGTTGTATGCTCGATAAATTCGGGGCTTACATTCAGGCTGTACTCCCAGAAGTTTCCGCGCCTCATCGGGATAAGGCTGTCTGCGCCGCCGTCGACCTTATATGCGCAAAGGCTTCTTGCCTCGGTGATGCCGTCGTCGGTTATTTCCTGTCTGACTATTCCTGTTCCACGCTTGTAATAGGTCTTTATCAGCTTGTGCCCCGATATATTTTCAGCCTGCCAAAGCTCGCAGCCGGTAAAGTCTCCTGCAAGTGCCTTGACAGTCTCACGATCCGAGACAAAGCTAAGAACAGAGCCGTCCGAGGCGGTAAGGCTTTCGCCCGGCTTGATGTATGCGCAGAGCCTGCGGTCGCAGTAAAAGGCGTTTTTTATTATTTCTATCGCGTCGTAGTTAATGGAATACAGATCGCCGTTTGCGAAAGCATAGCTGTCGGTCAGACGAAGCTCTCCGCCCGCCGAGCGTATCTCATAGGCGTTAGTTTCGTCATTGCGGCACCTTGCGTCCGAAACAAACTCCTTTGAGCAGACCATATCAACATTGTCCTTTGCGCGGGCGGCAAAGTGATAGTACATATTGTCGGTGCCAAGAAGCGAGATTGCATTGTCGTATGCCTTGCGCGCTTCGTCGGCATTAGCTGTCCATTCATAACAGCCGGAAACATTTATCCATTCCTTTGCGGCGGCGATTTTTAAGCCAAGCTCTAAAAGCTTGGGTATCTGAACATCGCGGATAAGCTCTGCACGCTGCTCGCCCCAGTACTTCGAGTTTTCCTTTTCCATGACAAAGAACATAACGTCCTCGTTTTTGCCAAGCTCCGCCGCTTCCTTGATTCTTGCAAACAGGTTGTCGTTGACCTCGCCGGGGAGCCACCAGTAGCCGCGCATTAGAACATCTGCCAGTGCGTGATACTTTCCGCTCGATTCGGACAGCTCGTCGATATCCTTTAGTATACTGCGATAATCCGCTTCAAAGCCCGCTTTGGAGTTTTTCAAATCCCAAAGTTTAAGCTCTGCAACCTTTTTCATGACCTTTTGCAATAAGGTGTCGTTTAAGTTTTCATCCATAGCACTAAGCTCCTTCCTCATTCTCTTTCTGCCGTCGTGAAGCTGCCATTTTACCGTTCCCTCGGATATGCCGAGCGCGAAGGAAATCTCGCGGGCGTCCATATCCTTATAATAGTGCAGGTAAACCACCTGCTTGGCGCGGTCGGGCAGTCTTTCAAGACTCTTTTGCACTAAATCCGATTCTTCCTTAGACAAAAGCATTTCCTCGGGGTCGAAAGACGTATCCCTTCTTTCGGGAAGATATTCGATATCCTCTAAGCTCAGATAGTTGCGAAAACGCCCTGCCATATTCGCCGCGCAGTTTCGCGCAATGCGTCCTACCCACGCGCCGAATTTTTCCGGCTCGCGGAGCATATTAAGCCGTATCCAGGCTGCGCAGAAGGCGTCCTGAGTGGCGTCCTCGGCGATATGCGGGTTGCGTATTACCGCATAAGCAGCTGCTCGGACGGACTTTTCGTGCCTCCTGACAAGTGCTTCGTAAGCCGAGTCGTTTCCGGCAAGCGTTAAGAGCACCAGGGTTTCGTCCGACATATCCATGTATGCCATTGTCGTCATCCTTTCTGTTTGAAAGCTTTCACTTATATGACAGTCTGAGAGGGAAAAAGGTTGGGTGATTTTTAAAATTTTTTTGGATTATTTAAAAAAGTTTTCGGGCTATCAATCAAATAATTCAAGACACTCGTCAATGATTTTTTCAATGATATTCCTTTGCTCAGGAGTAAGCCTGCGCAGCTTGTCCGACATCAGAAGCATATCCTTATCGATAATATCTCCGCTCAAAAGAAAATCCGCGCTGACGCCCAGCGTCGACGAAAGCTTGAGCAGGTTTTCGGGACGCATAGCTCTTTTACCTGATTCGGCATAGGAGACAAACTGAGGTGTAAGGTCGCCTCTGTCCGCAAGCTCCTCCTGAGTCCAGCCGAGGCTTTTTCTTCTGTCGGTTATTCTTTTACCGATTTCTAATAGTCTTTTGTCGTTTTCATTCATAATAACATCTCCTTTTGTTAAATTATATCCACAAAAGAAGATAATTTTAATCGCTTATTGCTGACTTTTATCCACAATATATGATAAAATGAGCTTGCAGCAAAGTTTTATTTATGTCTGAAGCGATTCAAAAAAACATACCAATACACTAACGAAAATTCGAGCTTTTAGTACAGACATTCGGACAAACAATGCTGTATAATTCAGTCATCAAATATGCAAGGAGGTGAAATCTATGAAAAGGGTTATTTGTTTTGTTCTGACGCTTATAATGATATTTTCGCTGACTGCGGTTTCAAGCTTCACAGTGCTTGCAGTTGAGGATATCGAGGTGCAGGAAGACGAAAGCAGCTTTGCTATCCACTTTATAGACGTCGGGCAGGCTGACGCTGCTCTTGTGCTTTGCGACGGCAGTGCTATGCTCATTGACGGCGGAAACGCTGCCGATTCCGACCTGATTTATTCCTATTTGAAAAAGCATGAGGTTGACCGGCTTGATTACGTCGTCTGCACTCATGCGCACGAGGATCACGTCGGAGGTCTTGCGGGTGCATTGAACTATGCTTCGGTAAACACTGCTCTCTGTCCGGTCACAAGCTACGACAGCAAGGCTTTTAAAAGCTTTGTCAAGTATCTGAAAAAGCAAAAGGTTGATATAACCGTCCCAGAAGCCGGTGATACATATTCGCTTGGAAGTGCTAAGTTTGAGATTCTCGGACCGATCAGCGGCGATGTCGACGGTGAAAACAACAGCTCCATCGTTCTGAGGATAGTTTACAAAAATACCTCCTTCCTGTTCACTGGCGACGCCGAACTGGAGGAGGAAAAGGAGATTATCGACGAGGGATATACGCTTGAAAGCACGCTTCTCAAGGTAGGTCATCACGGCAGTGAAACCTCTACATCCTACGGATTTTTGAAAGAGGTTCTTCCGCAGTACGCAGTTATCTCGGTCGGAAAGAACAACTCCTACGGGCATCCTACAGAGGATGTTTTGAGCCGTCTGAGAGACGCTGACGTTACTGTTTTCAGAACCGATATTCAGGGCGACATCATCTGCACAAGCGACGGCGAAAGCCTTTCCTTCACAGTCGAAAAGAACGCCGACGCGGATACTCTCGAAGGCTTGAAGGAGACCGAGGAGGATAAAAAGGAGACAAAGGCGTCAGGCGGAGCATCATATGTATTGAATACTAACACTAAAAAATTCCACAAGCCAAGCTGCTCAAGTGTTAAAACTATCAAGGACAAAAACAGGGAAGACTATGCCGGAACACGGCAGGAAATCATTGATATGGGATATGTCCCATGCAAAAAGTGTAATCCTTAACGCATAAAAAAGCCAAACCGCCCCGCAGAACACTCTGCGAGGCGGCATTTTTAATACTATTACAAAGCGGGAAATCAAGCCTTTCCGATGCAGCCGAAGATCTCCATCTTCTCTCTTACGGTTGCCTTGATTGCCTCTACGCCGGGAGCCAGAACCTTTCTGGGGTCGAAGCCCTTGCCTACAAGGTCCTTGCCCTGCTCGATGTATTCTCTTACCTTCTCGGTGAAAGCGATCTGGCATTCGGTGTTAACGTTAATCTTTGCAACGCCGAGAGAAATTGCCTTTTTGATCATATCCTCAGGGATTCCGGTGCCGCCGTGAAGAACCAGGGGCATATCGCCGACAGTCTTCTTGATGGCTTCAAGAGTCTCGAACGAAAGACCCGGCCAGTTTTCGGGGTACTTGCCGTGGATGTTGCCGATACCTGCAGCCAGCATGGTAACGCCCAGATCCGCAATCTGCTTGCACTCTGCGGGGTCGGCGCACTCGCCCATTGCTACAACGCCGTCTTCCTCGCCGCCGATAGCACCTACCTCAGCCTCTAAAGAAAGACCTAAGATGTTGCAGGTGTTAACCAAAGCGGTGGTGAGCTTGATATTTTCGTCGATAGGATAATGAGAACCGTCGAACATGATGGAGCTGAAGCCTGCGTTGATGCAAGCCTTTGCGCCCTCAAATGTACCGTGGTCGAGGTGAAGAGCTACAGGAACGGTGATTCCCAGATTTTCGATCATACCCTTAACCATTCCTACGATGGTGGTGTAGCCGCACATATACTTTCCTGCACCCTCGGACACACCAAGAATTACGGGAGCCTGAAGCTCCTGCGCGGTCTGAAGGATCGCCTTTGTCCATTCGAGGTTGTTGATGTTGAACTGACCGACGGCATAATGACCGTCTCTCGCCTTGTTAAGCATTTCCTTTGCTGATACGAGCATTGTTGTTACCTCCGATATGTAAATTTACCGCTAATCATTAGCTTGTAAGCATATTATACACTATTTTTTCGCAAAATGCAAGTATGTGCGGATAAGTTGGGGCGATAAATTGACAATTAATACTATTGCATTTTCATCTGCTTTAGTGTATACTATAAATGGAGTGGTATATCGATGTAATATTGAATGAGCCGAAAAGACTGTCAGGAGGTGTGACTATGGCTACTTCGAGCATATTTGATAATGTTAAAATCACAGACCCAAAAGAAGTGGAGCGTTTCGTTGCCGCTTTGGAGGAATCAGAAAAAGCGCAGATTAACAAGCCGATTGCTAAGTCATATCCTGTATTAAAGGATTTAGATGAAATACGCAGATTAATGGCAAAGAGGAAGTCGACAAAATGAGCGAATACAGAACAATAAACATTCTTGACTTAATAGATGCCATCGGAGAGGATGAGGTCAACCGAGTGCTCTCCGACTTTTCTTGTCCAAAGAATCCCGAAATTGAAAACTTTATAAAGAATAATGCTGTTAATTTTGCAAAGCAAAAAATATCTGTTACGCATATTGCGTTAAGTGACGATGGTGAGCTTATAGGTATATTTACTTTAACGCACAAAGCCCTTGAATTAAACGATGAGAATATTTCCGAATCGGTTCGGAGAAAGATAAGACGATATGCCAAGCTTAACGAAGCTACAAACACTTACACCGTATCTGCTTTTTTAATTGCACAGTTCGGAAAGAATTATGCTGACGGCAATAATACTCTAATCAACGGCGATTCTTTGATGGAAAGTGCAATGGAGATTTTGGTCTCTGTGCAGCATGACGTTGGAGGCGGTATTGTATATCTTGAATGTGAGGACAAGCCGCAGCTGCTTTCGTTTTATCAGAATCCTCATAATACTTTTCGCATATTTCGCGAACGCTATTCAGAATCGGATAAGACAAAATACATACAGTTGCTGAGATTCTTTTGATTATATAATTTTATTTCCGCACAAGCGGAGAATCACCGTAAAACCATGCGGTCATTCTCCGGTTTTTTATTGCCATATGGATTTTCGGAAGGAATCGCGCGGGAACGTGCGCTTTCTCGCGCAAAAATAGCAATTTGCCTATTGATTTTTACCGAAAAATATAGTATAATCTTTTGGTAATTATATCATTTTCAATATGAAAGGATTTTGAATATGAATTTGGTTTTAGTTGTTAACGCCGGAAGCTCCTCCTTGAAGTATCAGCTTCTGAACATGGACGACGAATCTGTCATCGCAAAGGGCAACTGCGACAGAATCGGTATCGACGGCAACGTTACCCACAAGGTTCCTGCCACCGGATACGAATACAAGGCTTCCTGCCCCTTCCCCACCCACACTGAGGCTTTTGAAAAGCTGGTTGAGGTTCTTACCACCGGTGAGGGCAAGGTTATCGACTCCATGAGCGAGATTTCCGCAGTAGGTCACCGCATAGTTCAGGGCGCAGAGGTGTTCGACAAGGCTTGCATGGTAACCGAAGAGGTCATCGACAAGATCGACGGTCTTTCCGAGCTTGCTCCCGTTCACAACCACCCCCATGCTTTGGCTCTTCGTGCCTGCACAAAGGTTCTGCCCAAGGGCACTCCTCAGGTAGTTGTTTTCGACACCGCCTTCCACCAGACAATGCCGCCCAAGGCTTATCTTTTCGGACTCCCCTATGAGGATTACAAGAATTACCATGTAAGACGGTACGGCTTCCACGGCACCTCCCACCGCTTTGTTTCGGGCTGCTTAGCTGAGGCTATGGGCAAGGACATCAAGGACTTAAAGATAGTTTCCTGCCACTTAGGAAACGGCTCCTCTATAACCGCTGTAAACGGCGGAAAGTCGGTTGACACCTCCATGGGCTTCACCCCGCTCGACGGTATCATTATGGGTACCCGCTGCGGTGCCGTTGACCCCTCGGCTGTAACATTTGTTATGGACAAGCACGGCTTCAACGCCCACGAGATGAGCGAGTATATGAACAAGAAGTCCGGATTTTTGGGTCTTTCGGGCGTAGGCTCCGACAACAGAGATATCTGCGCAGCCGCCGAAGAGGGCAA